>CAYPNN010000244.1:0-3584 GCA_964412065.1 uncultured Candidatus Bathyarchaeia archaeon | reverse complement strand
AGTTAAACGTCGGAGCCGTGGTCCTCGCGACAGGCTTCGAGCTGTACGACCTAAGCGGGCTGCCACAGTACGGCTACGGCGTGTACCCTAACGTCGTCACGGGCCTCGAGATGGAGCGCATACTCGACGTTAACGGTCCAACCGGGAGCCAGCTGATAGTCCCCGAGACGGGGAAAGAGGTCAACAGCGTCGCCTACGTGCTCTGCGCGGGAAGCAGGGACACGGAGGTGGGGCGTCCATACTGCAGCCGCGTGTGCTGTCTCTACAGCCTGAAGCAGGCTCAGCTACTAAGGGACAGGGGCGTCGACGTCTGGATACATTACATCGACGTAAGGGCCCCGGGCAGACGATACGAGGAGTTCTACAGGACCACCCAGGAGAAGGGAGCCATGTTCGTCAAGGGCAAGGTCACGGAGATCGTGCCTGAAGGCGATCAGGTGCTGGTGCGCAGCGAGGACATGATGCTCAACAGGATGGTGGAGAACCCAGTGGACCTCGTGGTGCTGACGCCACCCATGGTCACGACGGAGGAGACGCTGAGGCTGGCTGAGAGCCTTAGAGTCCCTGTCGACGAGGACCAGTTCGTGCTTGAGCGGCACCCCAAGCTGGACCCCATGAGCACTAAACGCGACGGCATATTCGCGGCGGGGGTCATAATCGGCCCGAAGGACATACAGAGTGCCACGGCGGAGGCCGAGGGGGCGGCGATGAAGGTCGTGAACTTCCTCAGCGGCGACCGCGTCATCGAGCCTAACAAGGCCTTCCTCTCGGACCCAGAGGCGTGCAGCGGCTGCGAGGAGTGCGTCGATGTGTGCCCGGAGAACGCGATAACCATGGAGAACGGGAAGCCCGTGATCAACGAGATAATGTGCAGCGGCTGCGGAGCCTGCATCCCTGCGTGCCCAGAGGACGCTCTGGATCAGCAGGGGCTCAGCGACGCACAGTTGAAGGCGAACATAAGGGGAGCCCTCGACCACAGCGAGGCGGAGCTCAAGATACTGGCGTTCGTCGAGCAGGAGCTGGCCTACACCGCCGTCGACCTGGCGGGGCTCGCCCGCCTAACCTACCCCAGCAGCGTAAGGATCATCCCGCTGCCGAGCCTGGCGCGCCTCAAGAAGGTGCACATCCTGTACGCCTTCGCCCACGGGGCGGACGGCGTCATGATGCTGGAAGCCCCGGAGCACGAGGGGCCATACGGGTATGCGCACGTGATCAGCGAGGAGAGGATAGACGAGTACCGTTGGGAGGTAGAGGACGACGACGTGGACAGCAGCAGGATATGGTTCAGCAGGGCCTATGTCCCAGACTGGCGTAAACTGGAGCGCGTCTTCAAGACGTTCCACGACATCGTGGACGGCGAAGGCCCCATCGAAGACGATGTCCGCGACGCGCTCCTCGAGGAGTACGGCTAACCAACCCCTTCCTGACAACGTTCACAGCCATGACCATATCTTAAATATCTAGTAAGGGTCATTTCTTCACGATTCGATATGAGTGTCGACACAGAGGAACTTCTGAAGAAAGCGTCCAAGTGGAAGGAGATCGCTCCAGGCTACCACGCCTTCTATCAGGGGAAGGTGGAGGTCATGCCCAAGTGCGCCATACGGAGCCTCCAGGACTTCAACATATGGTACACGCCGGGCGTAGCCGAGGCCTGCCTCCAGATAGAGAAGGACAAGGAGAAGGCGTATGAGCTGACCAGCAAGTGGAACTACGTCGCCGTCGTCAGCGACGGGACACGTGTTCTTGGTCTCGGGGACATCGGCGGCCAAGCCGGGTTGCCAGTGATGGAGGGCAAGGCCCTCATATTCAAGTACCTGGGGGGAGTGGACGCGTTCCCTATATGCCTGTCCACCAAGGACCCTGACGAAGTCATTCAGGCCGTGAAGTGGATAGAGCCCAGCTTCGGAGGGATCAACCTCGAGGACTTCTCGAAGCCCAAGTGTTTCTACATCCTCGAGAAGCTCCGGGCCGAGATGCCCATACCTGTCTGGCACGACGACCAGCAGGGCACTGCCGCCGTCATCCTTGCGGGAACCCTGAACGCCCTCAAGTTCGTCGGCAAGAAGATGTCTGAGGCCAGGTTTACCATAGTCGGCACCGGCTCCGCAAACACGAGGACGTATTACGTTTTGAAGGCGGCGGGGGTCAACCCGAAGAACATCATCCTGGTTGACAGCAGGGGCACATTAGGAACCTACAGAGACGACATAAAAGACACCTACAAGTGGCCCATCGCTATGGAGACGAACCCCGACAACGTCGAAGGAGGCATCAAGGAGGCTGCGAAGGGAAGCGACATAATGATCGCAGCCTCCAAACCGGGACCAGGGACGATAAAGAAGGAGGACGTAGCGGCGATGGCCTCCGACTCGATAGTGTTCGCGTGCGCCAACCCGGTCCCCGAGATATGGCCTTGGGAGGCGGAGGAGGCCGGAGCAAAGGTCATCGCCACGGGCCGCAGCGACTTCCCCAACCAGGTAAACAACAGTCTTGTCTTCCCCGCGATATTCAGGGGGGCCCTGGATGTGCGCGCCAAGACCATCACAGACGAGATGTGCATCGCCAGCGCTTCGGCTCTAGCCAAGTTCGCTGAGGACAAGGGTCTCACGAAGGACTACATCATCCCGGCGATGAGCGAGTGGGAGATCTACCCGCTACAGGCGGTGGAGACGGGTCTGAAGGCTATCGAGCAGGGCATCGCCCGGAAGAAGCTGAGAAGGGCGGAGATATACGAGAGGGCGGACTCCATCATCAGGCGGACGCAGGACGTCATGAAGGCGCTTATGCAGCAGGGCTTCATAGAAGCTCCCCCACCTGAATAGGTTCGTCTTCTCTTCTTTGATTTCTCGTCGACCTGCTGCAGGTCGGATCATTTTTCCTATGCTCGGCTAGGATGGTTGGTTCTGGCCTATTCTCGTTGTGCACGAATAAGCTTTTAACGAGCAGTCGTGCGTACTATTCACAGTCGAGTAAATGGTTTAGCGTTTGGTCGATGGAGGGGAGTGTGACGCCGTATTGCACCGAGTGTGGAGGAAAACTGAAGTGGGACGCCAAGCTCCGTCACTATAGCTGCCAGAGCTGTGGATTGACTTACACAGAGGCGGAGCTTTCTCGTGCGTTGGAGAAGCTGTATGACAGGGAGGACGACGAGGATGAGAAGCGTAGGCAGCGTAATCAGGACTACCTAGACTGGTGGACGAGCTCTAAGAAGAAGCGTTGACCGTAGCTCATGTAAAAAAGTGCGAATTGGTACTAGATACATTCAGGTGTTCAAAAGTTTAAAACCCCCGACGATTACTATTCTACCAGTAAATATTCGTTTGGTGTTGATATGGTATTCCCCGTCGAATCCGAGGACCGTACGATGCGGAACCTCCTCATGCTCTGCCAAGATGATGCGAGGCTCATCGTCGAGGGCTTCAGAAAGATCCTGTCCATTACCGACAAGTTCATGAAGAACGAGGACACACCAGACGGGGTGAGCGAGGATATACAGAATATCCTCGACGACTCAAGCAAGATAAAGAACACTCTGATCGAAGAGCTCCATGAGATAGGGGGCGTGCTTATGAGCCGAGACG
>CAYPNN010000243.1:0-3597 GCA_964412065.1 uncultured Candidatus Bathyarchaeia archaeon | reverse complement strand
AGGTTATCCCTCATTTTGAACACCTAACTCTATGATGGTTTTGCATGTTAAAACCTTGACTATGGTCCTGGGCATTTGGCTTATATGTTGGTTAAATAGCGCGAAGCCGAAATGTAACAGCAGGTGACTGCGTTGAAGGTGCTTCTGGTCGAGCCTCCCAAGGACGTCTGGTTCATCATGGGGGACTACCTGCCTCCCCCCTACGGCATCATACAGCTGGGGGCCTACCTGGAGCGTGAGCTCCCGGACGTGGAGGTGGAGGTGCTTGACTGCAACGCCAAGAAGCTCGGGTGGGCCGAGCTCGAGAGGCACATCGAGTCGACCAGACCCGAGATCGTGGCGTCCAGCAGCCTGGCCACCTGCAACACCTACCAGGTCGCGAGGACCCTGCAGGCCGCCAAGAACGTGGACCCAGACATCTTCACGGTGACCGGAGGAATACACTTCTCCTGCACAGCCTCCGAGAGCCTGGGCTCGTTCCCGGAGATCGACGCCGTGGTGAGGGGCGAGGGCGAGGTGACCTTCTCCGAGCTCGTCGAGACGGTGGACGACGGCGGCTCGCTGGCGTCGGTGGAGGGGCTGGCATACCGCGACGCCCGGGGGGTGCACGTGAACCCTGACAGGCCCCTCATCGGTGACCTGAACACCCTCCCCTACCCGGGATACCACCTGGTGAAAGACACCGTGCACCTCTACCACTTCGCCGCCATGGGTGGCAGGGACGCCCCCTACGCGCTGGTGGAGGGGGGCAGGGGCTGCCCCCACAGATGCAGCTTCTGCACACAGTGGAGGCACTGGTGCGGCGAGTGGAGGGTCAAGACCCCCGCGAGGATAGCCGACGAGATGGAGCTCCTCTACAACGAATATGGGTTCAGGTTCATCTGGCTCACCGACGACAACTTCGGGCCGGGGAGACGGGCGGAGGAGCTTGCCGACGAGCTGCTCAAGCGGGACCTGGGGGACGACCTCATGTGGTTCATACAGATGAGGTGCGACGACGTCGTCAGCGTGAGGGATTCGCTGCCCAAGATGAGGAGGTCGGGCCTCCAGTGGGTCATGATGGGGGTGGAGAGCCCCGTCCCAGCCACGCTGGACAAATGGAGGAAGGGGATCGACCCAGACCAGGCATGGGAGGCCGTGAGGCTGCTCAAGGAGAACGACATCTTCAGCCACGCCATGTTCGTCATAGGGGAGAGGCGCGACACCCACGACACCATCGAGCAGCTGCGGCGATACGTCGCCGACCTGGACCCCGACTTCGTGATATACACCGTGTTGACGCCGTTCCCCGGGACGGAGATACACGAGGAGGCGAGGCGGAACGGTTGGATCGAGGACGACAACCTGTTCAACTACGACATGGCCCACGCCGTCATGGGCACCGAGGCCTTGACGAGGCTTGAGCTCCAGGAGGAGCTGTACGAGTGCTACAGGAGCTTCTACGGCTCGTGGGGGAGAAGGATCAGGGGCATATTCTCCGGCAACGAGTTGAAGAGGAGGATAAACCGGTACATGGCGGGGAAGGGGATACTCGGCGACCTCAAGGCGCTGTTCTGAGTTCATATGTTTTGCTTCATGAAGCCGAGGCCCCTGTACTGCTTGACGGCCTCGAACAGGAAGGCGCCCGCGCTGAAGAGCGCGATGAACATCACCGTGAGGTCCCTGAAGTCGCCTCTCCACGGCCAGTAGCTGACGTAGCTCACCATGAGCCCCGTGAGTAGGGCGGCGTATACGGTGAGCCTGGGGATGAGCATGCCGCGGAGCATGAGGAAGCTGCGGAGCGCCTCGATGCCCTCCTGGTCGTTGATCCTGTACTTGCCGTCGAAGTCGGTCTCTATGAGGCTGAGGTCGAGGAGCTTGTTTACGTGGTACTGGGCGAGGCTGGGGCTGCTGAGGCCCAGCTCGCGCCATATCTCCCTGACGCCTACGCCTCCCTCCGCGGTGAGGATGCAGAGGTAGACGTCCAGGGTCTTCCCGTAGATGCGTTTCCCCTGCGCCATCATGGTTCACCCAGCTCTATGGTCTTCACCTCTTCGAGGGTGCCGAGGTCGTTTATCTTCAACCTGCCCTGGCTTATGGTGTACAGGTTGTCCTCGATGTAGAGGCTGCGCTCCACCGCGTACTCTGACTCGAACCGGAACCCGCTCTTCAGGAGGCTGTCGTCGTCGATGTGGGTCACCCTGCCGCGGAGCGTGATCCCGTCTCGGCTTATGTTGAACACGTAGGCGCCCTGATAGACGAAGTCGCCGTAGAAGTTGAGGGAGACCACTCCGGCGAAGTCGTCTTCGTCTATCTGGGCCTCCAGTATGGGTATTACCAGCAGGTTTCTGGCCCTGCTGAAGAGGAAGGCGTGGTGGTTGTACAGCGCGGGGCTGTCGCTGCCTCTGTCCCCTACCTCTATCTTGGCGAGTTCACGGGGGTTCTCGACGTCGCTGACGTCGAAGAGGCTTATCTTTATGCCCTGGTGCCACGCGAAGTCGCCCTGCTTGGCCTCCGCGGTCTCCTTGCCGACGCCTATTAGGGTGTTCTCGTCGTAGGGGTGGAGGTAGTTGCTGAAGCCGGGTATCTTTAGCTTGCCCAGCACCTCGGGGTTCTCGGGGTCGCTGAGGTCGATGGCGAAGAGGGGGTCCACCTTCTTGAATGTGACCAGGTAGCACCTGTCGCCCATGAACCTAGCGCTATAAATCTCCTCCCCGGGGGCCAGCCCTTCGAGCGATCCCACGGTGTTGAGCGCCTCGTCGAGGACGTAGACGTTGTTGCCTCCGGCTCTACGCCAGCCGTTGCTTGTGGTGGCTATCCTGAAGTAGCCGTCGTGCTCGTCCATGCTGAACTGGTTGAGGACGTAGCCGGGGACAGTGCCGTTGGCCCTGAAGGTGATGCCTCCGTCGCCGATGCCTATCTTGGTGATAACGCTGCCCTCGCTCCAGTTGTAGCTGACTATGTAGAGGTTACTCATGCTGACGTAGAGGCTGGTCCCCGTGTCTAGGAGGAAGGTCTCGGCGTTCACCTCCGCGTCGGGGTCTTGCACGTTGAGGGCGGTGACGGTGTGGTAGCTGACCCAGCCCCGGGTTACGTTGGGGTACCAGACGTCCTCTGCCTCGACGACGCACCACGTCTTGCCCTCACGTATGGTGGGGAGAACCACGACGTCCTCGTCGATGTACGCGGGGTTGGTGACTATGAAGTAGAGGTGGTCGCCTATGAGGCGGCTGTTGAAGTAGAGGCCGTCCATGATGAGCGCCCTCTCAGGCTCCGGCGACGAGCGGTCCTCTATGTTGTAGACTTCTACCCTGGTCTTGGGTTTCTCGTTCTCGTACTCGGGCATCAATACGTCGTAGAAGACCGCGTAGGGCTCGACGTAGCTGAAGACGACGAGCTTGTCGCCTGCCACGTAGAGGTCCTGCACCGTGAGGCCGACGTCGATCTCGGTGACCACCTGCGCCTCCTCGGCTGGGTACGCCTTGACTATTAGCACCTTCTTGCCTTTGACGATGTAGATGTAGCCTCCGTCTGTCTTCACTATGTCGGCCTCGTCGACTCCCTCCACCTGTATATTGGTGCCCGAGTAGTCCAGGTCGAAGCCGAACCCGGATAGGC
>CAYPNN010000242.1:0-3613 GCA_964412065.1 uncultured Candidatus Bathyarchaeia archaeon | reverse complement strand
AGAGATGGATGAATGATCCTTCAATACTCGATGAACGCGTAAAAGACTACAACCCAATTACCTTAGAGGAGATAAAAGCACTAGAGACCCCCGTCGAGGAGCCCCAGGTCGAGGAGACCACGGAGGAATTACCTGAGTGCTACGGGACACACGAGATAGGCGGACGCACGACATGCATCGAATGCCCCTATGAAGACAACTGTGAGAGGGACACCATAAAGGAGTCTCAGGCATCAGTCGAGGAGCCCCAGGTCGAGAACATAGAGGAATTCGAACCCCTGGACTTGAGCCCCGAGGAGAGAGAGGCCCTAGAGACCATGTACGACAACTACATGGTCGACGTCTTCGGTAAAGAGGATCAGCTAACGCCCGAGATGCGTGAGCAGCTGATAAACCAGGACCTGGTAGAGGAGGTCTTCCCCGAGGGGCCCCCTATCGAAGAGGAAAAGGTAATAGAGGAGTCACCAATAAATGGTGACTATCAGACCCGATGCGCCGCGGCAAGCGCCGCAGTCGACGAGATATACAGACAATACGCCGAAGGTTCCTAAATGTCGAGTACACGAAAAAGAACTAACCTGATAAAGACCATGCTGAAAACCTCTTTTCCAGAAACCAGGTTTACCGTAAAAACCGATAGAGGCTCGACTAGTGAATCCATAGATGTCAGCTGGACCGACGGACCCACCGTGGAACAGGTCGAGGAACAGACAAAACTAAGACACCACTTCGAAGACGTTAGCCGCTGTGAGATTACTCAGGAAATACTGTTAGGCGGTAACACGTACTTTTTCTATAATCGGACCTACAGTGACGCGTCGATAGAATTGTGTAAGAACGCGGTTCGTCAATTTATGAGGTCTCACCCGTCGGACGCGGAAAAGGGCCAGTGGTGGATCGATCAATGGGTACAGGAAAACGCCTGGCGTATATTCCAAGTTACGGACTTTAGGAAAATAGATCCTGGAACCGCTAAAGTCTACGGTTTGACACACCACGGATCCGAGACCTATATTCAGTTTACGGCCCCGGTTTCAGGAATTCCGGAGGGTGCAACACACGTAATGGTTGGCCACATAAAGCCTTTCACGCCTGTCTTCAGGGCCAGGGCCAAGGCGCTGTACATATTGGAGAGGAGCCCCCGCAGGGAGGAGGGCGTGCTACCCGACACCGCCTGCGAGAGGCTGGTGCCCGAAGCCGACGTGGTGGTGATTACCGGGAGCGCCCTGGCCAACGGCACTCTGGATCGCCTCCTGGAGCTGGCGATGGACGCCGGAACCGTCGCAATAGTCGGCCCGACTGCGAGCTGCCTCCCTGACCCGCTTTTCGATAGGGGCGTCGACTACGTCGGAGGCATACGGATACGTGACGCCGACAGGGCGATGCAGATACTGTCGGAGGGCGGCGGGACCCCACAGCTGAGACGCGCAGGCGGGTTCGTGACCTTCAAGGCAGGCTAGGCCTAACTAGCCTTCAACCGCGTAGCGCAGGGCCTTATCTGCGTGGATCACGGCCGTGTCGAAGAGCTTGACGTCCGTGTGCTCGGGTCTGACGAGGAGAGGTATCTCTGTGCACCCCAGGACTACTCCCTGGGCGCCCCTCTCCACCAGCCCGTCTATGATCTCTAGGAACCTGCCGCGGGACTCTTGGAGCAGGTTTCCCTTGGCCAGCTCCTGGAAGACGACTTTGTCTATGTAGTCTCTCTCTTCCTTGTCTGGCACGATCGCCTCGATGCCGTGCCTCTTCAGGCCTTCCACGTAGAAGGGCTTCTCCATGGTGAACCGGGTTCCCAGGAGGCCCACCACGTTGAGCCCCTGCTCGTTGACAGCCTCCGCGGTGGCGTCGACGATGCTGATTAGCGGTAGCGGGGACTTGGCTTCGAGCCTGTCGTAGAGTATGTGCATGGTGTTGGTGTCTACGACGGCGAAGTCGGCGCCGGCGGCGTCCAGCCTCTCCAGGCCGTCCAGTAGGGCCTCCTCGATGCTGTCCCAGTCCTCGACGCTCATCCAGTCGGCGAACCTCTGGAAGCTGACGTCGTAGATGATCGTCTCCGGGTACCCCAGGTCGCCGTGCCGCTCCTCGTACGTCTTGAATATGTGCTGGTAGTAGTGCACGGTGGACTCGGCCGTCAACCCTCCGAGGATGCCTATCCTCTTATGCAAACATGTCACCTGTGGATGGATCGGCGTCACGGTGTATATCAGTGATCCCCTGGAGGGGGCTCGAGGGTAACCGTCATGGCTGCCTATCCCTTTTCCACGATGAGCATACGTTATTATCCTTGTTTTAATGGATCTGCCCATCGAAAAAAAATCCAACACACCTTTCAATTCCCGCTATTTGGGATTCTCCTTTGAGAGCGGTGAACCTGGAAACAGCTGAGTCAATCTAACACCGGATCAGTGGGCAAATTTTTGGTAAAGAATCTTTTACGAGGTTTTTTCATGACTTTCTTTTCACGTAAGAGTCGATGACGCTTGTGCATGTTCAGCTTGTGATCCGTTTAATCTCCGGCAGCTGGTCGAAGTGTTTGTCGAAGCTATATGCCTCATTAATCCCGCTCCCAGCCATCGCGATGTAAGCCAGGGCGTCGTTCACGCCCACGCCTAGGATGCTCGAGGCTTGTATGGCGGCCCTGTATGTGTCGCCCGTGACTCCGATCAAGGAGACGCCTCTCATGGAGACGAGGGCCGAGAGTATCCTCCACGAGTTATCCCGGGTCGTTCTGGACTCCAGGATGTTCGCCACCTCCGAGACGTGGACCACAGTGGTCGCCGCTTCCTCCCCCTCCTCGATCCTCTTCAGTATGCTCTTCGCCCTCTCCTTGATCTCGGCCTCATGCTTCTCCAGCCTCCTACCCGGCTTCAGGAGCGCGTGCACGAAGACGCTGGAGTCTACGAACCTCATCTCTCGGCGTCCTCGCCTCTAAGCAGCTCTTTTTTCACCCGGTGCCAGTCGGAGAGGTCGCTTTTCAGCTCCACGTCCACGGAGTCGAAGAACTCGGAGAGCCTCTGGACCTTCTTCGCCTTTATGATCAGCTCCTCGCCCATGTTAACTATCACGACGTCCCCCTCCTGGTTCAGGTGCGTCCTCCTCCACTCCGCTGGGAGGGACACCCTGCCCTGGGAGTCAACCCTGCGTTCCTCCACCTGCAATCCTATTCCCCATTATACATACGATTCCCCACAATTAACCTTTTCTGACACATTCAAAGCTGGTTTCCGGCGGCTCCCACAGAGTAGAAAAACATCGCCTCATGGATACGAGACCAACATGGGCACACGGCACACTATATGGACATAGCCCCCGTGTCCCCGGATAAACTCGGACTCGGCTGTCGATCCTCCGAGGATTCCTATCCTCTTATGCATTTATCGTCACCTGCGGATGGATCGACGTCACGGGGCAGGTCAGTGGTCCCCTGTAGGGCAACAGTTATCACGGCTGCCCTTTATGTTTTCACGATGTTGGTGTACGGCCCCGTCCCCTCCAGGAGGCTTGGCAGGAGCCTCGGCGTGAACCACGTGCCGCCGAAGACGTGCAGCTACTCGTGTGTCTACTGCCAGCTTGGGCGCACGGATAACATGATCCTTGACCGGAGGAGGTTCTACGA
>CAYPNN010000241.1:0-3633 GCA_964412065.1 uncultured Candidatus Bathyarchaeia archaeon | reverse complement strand
CGTCTATCTCGTAGCCGCGGTTCCTGAGCAGCTTGACTCTCTTAGCGTACTCTTTTCCACGGACGGACATCTGTGTCCCGGCGACGGCTAAGACGACGGCTATGACCAGCCCGATGGCTAATATCATCTTCTTCTCCTTCTTGTCGGCTTTCTTGAAGCGACTCACGGGGTACGCCGTTCTGAGTCGTGGTTGGCAGCTAAAATGGGTTAAGGAAGAGAAATCTCTAGGCTGGTTATGTGTCTGGGAACAGGGTTACTGTTTCTTGTCCTCGTCCACGACCTTGAAGTCGGCGTCCACCGTCTTCTTGCCTTGGTCCTCCTCGGGGCTGGGCTGCTGGGCGCCTGCGGCCTGCTGAGCCTGCTGCGCCTGCTGCGCCGCGGCTGCCTGCTTGTATATCTCCGAGCCGGCCTCCTGGGCCACGTTCTGCAGCTCCTCCATCTTGGCCTTGATCTCGGCGACGCTTCCCTCCTTCACGGCGTTCTTCAGGGCTTCCAGGCTGCCCTGTATCCTCGCCTTGACGTCTCCGCTGATCTTGTCCGCGAGCTCCCCCAGCATCTTCTCGGTGCTGTAGATGAGGGCGTCGGCCTCGTTCCTGGTCTCTGCCTCCTCCTTGGCCTGTTTGTCTGCCTCCGCGTACTGCTCGGCCTCCGTGACCATGCGCTCCTTGTCGACGTCGCTGAGCTTCGTCGAGGCCGTTATGGTGATGCTCATCTGTTTGCCTGTCCCCAGGTCCTTCGCCGTGACGTCCAGCACGCCGTCGGCGTTGATGTCGAAGGTGACCTCGATCTGTGGGACGCCCCGCGGGGCGGGGGGTATGCCCTCCAGGTTGAAGCTGCCGAGGCTGATGTTGTCCTTGGCCATGGCTCGCTCGCCCTGGAGCACGTGGATGGTCACCGCTGTCTGCATGTCCGCGGCCGTGCTGAATACCTTGGTCTGCTTCGTCGGGATGGTGGTGTTCCTGTCGATGATCTTCGTCAAGACGGCGCCTAGTGTCTCGACTCCGAGGCTCAGGGGCGTCACGTCGAGGAGCACAATGTCGTCTATATCGCCCGCGAGCACCGCGCCCTGGATGCTGGCGCCTATGGCGACGCACTCCATGGGGTCGATGCCCCGCTCCATCTTCTTGCCCACCAGCTCCTCGACGGTTCTCTGGACGAGGGGCATCTTGGTCATGCCGCCGAAGAGGATGAGTTTATCTATCTTGTCGGGCGTGAGCCCCGCGTCCCTTATGGTCCGCATTATGGGCTCCTTCACCTTGTTGACGATGGGCATCGCTATCTGCTCCAGCCTCGCCCTGTTCATGGTGATGTGGAGGTTCTGGGGGCCGTCTTGGTTCATGGCGATGTAGGGGAGGTCGATGTCGGTGGTCAGCAGGTTGCTGAGCTCTATCTTGGCCCTCTCCGCCGCCTCCTTGAGCCTCGCCATGGCCTTGAGGTCGCTGGTTATGTCGATGCCGGTGTCTTTCCTGAACTCGGCGACGAGGTAGTCCATGATTGCCTTGTCTACGTCGGCGCCGCCCGTCTGGGTGTCGCCGCTGGTGGAGAGCACCTCGAACACGCCGCCGCCGAAGTCCATGATGGTGGTGTCGTTGGTTCCGCCGCCGAAGCTGAACACCAGTATCTTGAGCTCCTGGTCGCTCTTGTCCAGACCGTAGGCGAGGGCGGCGGCGGTGGGCTCGTTCACGATCCTAGTCACTTTGAGGCCGGCGATCTCGCCGGCGTCGATGGTGGCCTGCCTCTGGTTGTCGTTGAAGTGGGCAGGCACAGTGATGACGGCCTTGTTCACCTTCTCGCCGAGGGAGGTCTCGGCGTCGCGCAGTATCTTCTGGAGTATGAAGGCGCTGATCTGCTGAGGCGTGTAGTCCTTCCCTTGGAGGGTGATCTTCCTGTCGGTGCCCATGTGGCGCTTCGCCTCCCTGATGGTGCCCTCCGGGTTGGTGACCGCCTGCCTCCTCGCCGGCTCACCCACGAGCAGCTGCCCGTCCTTGGTGAACGCCACGACGCTCGGGAACATCTTCCCGGCCACCGTCGGGCCCTCCGCTGAGGGTATGACCACGGGCTTCCCCCCCATCATAAGTGCCGCCGCGCTGTTGGTAGTCCCTAGATCTATGCCTAGTATCTTCTCTCTCTTCGTCTCGTTACTCATCTTGATCTTCCTCCTCACTCTTTTCGGGGCTGCGAGCCACCTTCACCATGCTAGCTCTGAGGACCCGGTCTTTATACATGTAGCCCCTCCGCACCTCCTCCAGCACCGTCCCGTCGGGCTCCTCGGCGGTCTCCACCTCCATGACGGCGTCGTGCCTGTAGGGGTCGAAGGGCCGTCCCTCGGCCTCTATGACGCGGACCCCCTCGGAGTCCATTACCTTCTGCAGCTTCTTCAGCACCATGCCCACGCCTTGTACGAGGGTCTCCTTCTCGGCGTCCCTCGTGGCGAGTATCTCGATCTCGTCTAGCAGGGGCAGCAGCTGCTGGAGGAGGCCGCCGTTTGCCCTGTCCATGACGTCCTGCATCCTTTTCTGGCTCTGTTTCTGTATGTTCTCTAGGTCTGCCTTGGCGTACTTGAGCTGGCTCAGGTACTTCTCGGCTTCTTCCTCTGTCTCCTTCAGCTTGTCCTCTAGTCCCTCGATCCGCTTCTGCAGCTCCTTCTTGGTTGGTTTCTTCGGTGACATAGCCGTGTTCCTCAGGCTTTTCCTTGATAGAGTGAGCACGCTCTTTATTTTCTTTACGGTATGTCATAAATATGACTTTTAATAAGGTTTTGTGTCCAGAGGATGGGTGGTGAAGACCGAGACAGTGAATCTCGGTGCCACCGTGATCGACCTCAGTTGAACGACAGAAACGACATGGTTTTCTCAAGCAGGTACAGGAGATAAACGACGAGGACTCCTAACCCGACCTTGATGTATAGAGGCATGAATGACAGGAACCCTCTGACTGAACTCTTGCCGCTCACAAGAAACTGAACTCTTAGGTGCCGATAAAAGGGTTTTTCAGAATCAGATCAGAATCTTCGGTCACACCTTCGAGGCGTCAACCACCTTAAAATCTATGACCTTGGCGAGGTCCTTGGGCGACAGCTCTATCCCGTAGAGGTGGTTCCCCGAGCCGAAGTTGATCCTCTCCTTCACGAAGACACGTTCATCGACGTATAGAGGGACATCCAACGTGAGGGGGCACACCGCGCCGGGTTTTACGCCAGTAGCCTCCTCAACCTCCTCCGGCGCCGCGACGCTCGCCTTCCCTATTATGCCTCGCAGCTTCCTGAAGTCTATCCTGTCCCAGCCCCTCAGGAACACCGCGTGCATGCGGCCCTCCCTGTCCTTGAGGATAATCGTCTTACATATCTCGTCTGGGTCTATCCCGTGCTTGGCGTACCTCACCACGTCCTCAACCGTGACGGCTCTGCCGGTCAGCTCTATTATCCTGTAGTCGACGCCTTTCTCTTCCAGGAGCTTCGCCGACGCGAGTTCCATGCCTACACTGTTTCTACCGGTGTTGAAGAACTGTTCGACGCGAACCGCGTTTTTTTATAGTGGGTGCCTTCCATCATAGTCGATCAATGGTAGATTCCTATGAGTGAAGGCTTGAACATCGTCGTCCCCATCAAGCAGGTACCGGAGACGACTGAGGTGC
>CAYPNN010000240.1:0-3640 GCA_964412065.1 uncultured Candidatus Bathyarchaeia archaeon | reverse complement strand
ATGTGGTTCTGCTCGATCTTGATGAACTTTATCCCCGATTGAGAGGCTCTGGTCTCCAGCGCCCTGAGCCCCTCGTCGTCGCTGTGAGCCATCTCGACTCCGAGCCCCATGAAGACGTCCCTTATACCTTGAACGAGGGCCCATGCCTCTCCCTCCGACATAAACTCCGTGAGGTCTCCCCCGATCTTTGGGTGGAAGTTGAGTTTACCGTCGCTGTGGAGCCCTGAGCCCCCCACGTAGCGCTGTCTCTCGAGGATGGTTACGCTGTGACGCCTGCTTAACTCGTGTGCCGCGAAGAGCCCCGCGGGCCCGGCGCCTACGATGACAGCCCTCACGTAATCCCCTCATGAAACGGTAGGATAAACATAAAAACAGTTTGAAAACGTCCTGCTTCCAATTAGGGAACCGCCTGAAATTGTTCGCATCTATAGTCGATCCAGCGTCGCCGTTCTTGATAATAGCCTCCAATAGTCTATGCTGTCCAGCACGCCGATGAGAATGGCTGGGGCTATGAAGACGAAACCGACGAGGACGGCTACCTCGATATTAACGGGGAAGGCCACGAGCACCAGCATCAGGGCCGCGGTGACGACGGCGTAGAACCTGAACTTTGTCCTTATCTCCTTGTTCACCATCTCTCTAGGGTAAAGGCTGAGGACCTGTTCTCTGGTGGGCGGGTCTCAAGCTCCCACAGCAGGCCCTCGATGCGGCTGCCCCAGTACAGATACCCCTTGTCCTTGAACCGTGGCTCCCGCTGGGTCACGGTTATCTGGAGGACGGTGTCCAGTCCGAACGCCGTCATCCTGATGGCCACTTCTTTGGGGTAGTCGTCTCTGAGCCCGACCTGGGTGAAGGGATGGTTGGCTCTGTACACCGCCTCCATGTAGGTGGGGGGCGTGGCTTGTTGGAAGCTGCACCTGTTCATCGCGAGCCATGACCGGACGGTCTTATAGACTTGTTCGGGTGTCCTGTCCTTTATGATGGCTCTCTGGCTGTAGGGACTGGCGGTGAACATGCGTTACTTAACATTGGCTGTCAAGATTAATCTACCTGCCGAGATGCCCATCAGTGACGGCACAGTAGAAAAGCTTGAATCATGGTTTACGCCTCGAAATATGTACGACCATGAATTGTCAGATCTGTGGCGAGCTGGAGGACTTCATAACGGAGTGCAAGGTCTGCGGCAAGAGCTTCTGCGAGTACTGCGGAGATCAGGAACAGAGAGTCTGCTATAGCTGCCTAAAGGAAACACGTACAAAATAAGTTATCCGCATCTTTTTTCTCTGAAATTTTTGCTTCACCGATGTTAACGTTGCACGTTGGTGTTAAAAGAAACCCTAAATATAACCGAACATGCTCTATGCGTGTAAGTTTCACGGGTGTCGATCTCCATGAAGAAATCCTATATGGTAGATGATCCCCTCGGGGACGGCGTGGTCGAGGTCCTGGAGACCAGCGACCTCTTCGACGGGGACCCTTCTCCGAGGCGCGGGAAGATACGCGACGTGTACGACATGGGGGGTCACATGCTCATCGTGACGACCGACAGGATATCGGCCTATGACGTTGTGTATCCCACGCTCATCCCGCACAAGGGTGAGAGCCTACACGCCCTCAGCGAGTTCTGGTTCAAGAAGACCCGGGGCGTCTTCCCCAACCACTTCATGGAAGCCCTGGACGGCAGGACGATGAAGGTCGTCAAGGCTAGACGCGTGGACGTGGAGTGGGTGTGCCGAGCCTACCTCTACGGGTCCGCCTGGAGGGCGTACAGCAAAGGCGTCAGGGTCATCAGCGGCGTGAAGCTGCCGGACGGCCTGGCTATGGCGGAGGAGCTGCCGGAGGTTATTCTCACCCCCACCACCAAGGAGGAGTCCGGCCACGACATGGAGATCAGCAAAGGGGAGGCCATAGACGCCGGGCTCGTCGCGAGGGACGAGTGGGACCAGCTGGAGGAGGCCACGTTCGGGCTCTTCGACAAGTATCGGAGCGTCGCCAGGAGCAGGGGCCTCATCATACCTGACTTCAAGCTGGAGTTCGGTCGGCTGGATGACGGGCTCATCCAGATAGACGAGCCACCGACTCATGACAGCGCCAGGTACTGGGCCGAGAAGTTCTACGAGCCAGGGATGCTTCAGGAGGCCACGTGCCTGGACAAGGAGTTCCTCCGAAGCTACCTCCGCCGAATCGGCTACATGGGGGACGGCGAGCCCCCCGTTATCCCCGGCCCCGTGGTCCGTGAGGTCTCCAAGCGGTGCGTCGCGTCCCACGAGGTAATAAGCGGCAATGCCAGCCTCGGAGACTTCGACCTCATGACCGTTGACCAGGTATTGGAGGAGCTCGGGTGAGAGCCCGAGAGAAGTGCGGTGTATTCGGCGTATACGCCAAGGGCCAGGAGGTCTTCCCCTACCTTTACTGGGGCATGCTCGCCCAGAACCACAGGGGCCACCAGAGCCACGGGTTCGCCACCTACGACGGATGCCTTGAGTACTACACTGGGCTCGGGCTGATACCGCCCTTCAAGGAACCCGGCATGGAGAGCCGCGTGAGGGTCCTGAAGGGCAGCGTGGGCATAGGCAACGTGCGGTACACGACAAGCGGGAGCAACGACGCGGAGGCTCTCTGCAGGGACGCCATGCCGATAATGGCTCAGGGAGAAGAGCGTAGCCTCGTCCTAAGCTTCAACGGCAACATAGTGAACGTCCGCCGGCTCCAGAAACTGGTCGGGCTGGACAGCTCCACATCGGACACCCACGCCCTCGCCTCCCTACTCGTGGAGGAGTACGAGCGTACAGGGAGCCTCCCGGAGGCGGCTAGGAACTGCATGGAGGCCGTGGACGGCGCCTACAGCTTAACCGGCTTACTCGACGACGGCGCCTTGTTCGCGTTGAAGGACCCTCAGGGGATAAAGCCCCTCTGCTACGGGTTCAGCGACGGGGTGTACGCGTTCAGCTCGGAGAGCACCGCCCTCGCCATCAACGGCTTGGAGTGGCAGCGCGAGGTTAGGCCCGGGGAGCTGATGATCGTCCGGGACGGGGTGATCAGCCAGCTCCAGGTGGTGCCCTCTAGGCGGCAGGCGTTCTGCGCCTTCGAGTACGCGTACTTCAGCCGCCCCGACACGCGGTACAACGGGAGATACGTCTACCAGTGCCGCCGGGGCTTCGGCGCCGCCCTCGCCAGGGTATACAGGGAGGCTGCGGAGCGGTGCGAGATCGTCGTCTGTCTGCCGGAGAGCGCCAACGATGCGGCTTACGGCTTCCACGTGGAGTCTGGGCTGCCCTGGGAGATGGCGCTTCGGCGCCACAGGTACGTGAGCCAGCGCGCCTTCATAACAGACGGGGTGGACAGGCAGACGGTGATCTACAGGAAGCTGAACATACTGGCGCCCATGATCGTGGGGAGACGCGTGGCGGTGGTGGACGACAGCATCGTCCGCGGCGACACCATGAGGGGCAACGTCAAGAGGCTCCGGGACGCGGGCGCAAGGGAGGTGCACGTCTTCGTCACGTACCCTAGGATCATAGGTCCCTGCTTCTACGGCATCGATATGAGTAGCTACGGCGAGCTCATAGGGGCCAGCATGGAGCCCGAGGAGATAGCCCGGGAGATCGGCGCCGACAGCGTCAACTACCTGCCAATAGAC
>CAYPNN010000239.1:1931-3648 GCA_964412065.1 uncultured Candidatus Bathyarchaeia archaeon | reverse complement strand
CGGTAAAGGGTGGCTGGTTTCGGCTGGGGTGCGTGACTCCCTTTATTAGAGGTGTTTGTGAGTGATTCATGGCTTATGTATCCGAGATATTTCATCACTTCTTTCGTGATTTCCTGTGGTACCTCCCATGCATCAAGCCCCAAGCCGTGATCCAGCCCATTTATTTTCACGTGGACGAGGTTTTGCAGAACTGATCTAGCGTCCCCTACATATGTGTCTGTTACAGCTTACCCATCCCTGTCGCGTCTGCTTGCATCAACAAAACGGAGCATGTGATCTCCTTCAGCATGGTGTCAAGATCGCATCCGTTTATTCCGTCGTCGTATTTTAGCCAGCTGGTGTAGAAGTTGACGTCATGGTAGCTTATGGTGCGCACCCTTTCGAGGTTGGAGGGCGTTAATGCTTCTTCACCTAGCTTTGATGCAATATCAGTGACTGAGCCGCTGTTCATCTTTATACTCATGTACGCCTTCATCCAGTTCACGAACAACTCCGACGTAAGCCGTTAGTACCTCGCCGAGGAACCAGACGGAGCTGCCGATGAGGTCGATGGTCTCTATGACTCTGCACTCCACGCTCACCGGGAACTCCTTGATCCAGGAAGAAGACACGTGGGTTCCCTTGACGGGCGTCAGCCCTGTCTCATTGAGCTTGTCCACGTCTCTCCCCGACACCGTCCCAATGTAGTGGGTCACATCCAGCTGTTCAACCGAGGGAAGGTTCAACGTGAAGTCCATTGTCTCTCTGATGAGCTGGTACGAGTACCTTTTCTCCATGATGTCGATACCGACTATGGGCGGTTTGAACGAGAAGAAACTCACCGCCGCGAGGGTTATCGGGTTCTCTCGTATGCACGCTACGGCTAACGGGAAGCTGGGGAAACAATAAACGCCTTTAACGCCGGAAACCTCAACCTTCAATAACTATTCACAACGTATTAGCAATGAATTTGAGGATAAAATTATTCTCTCGTTTTTATTGATGAATCGACTTCGACTTCCTACGTCTCAATGCAATGTATAAAGGATAGACATTCATTTATTGCATGTTTTTGTTAAATCCGTATCTTCAATCAGCCGATATATGCGTTAAACTTAAATTACCTGTTGGGGTGGGTTGATCGGCTCGGTGAGGTCTATGAGCTGCACGGTGGTTGTTGACGGCTTCTTCGGAGACGGAGGCAAGGGAAAGATAGTGTCATACCTCGCGGTGTCGGACGACGCCGCCGTAGTCGCGAGGGGCGGCGTGGGGCCCAACGCGGGCCACACCGTCGTCAAGGATGGAGTCAAGTATAAGCTCAGGATGGTTCCCTGCGGCTTCGTGAACGAGAGGACCCTCCAGCTGGTGGGGCCCGGCGTGGTCGTGAACCCCGAGGTTTTCCTGAAGGAGGTCGAGGAGACGGGTACGGAGGGACGCGTGGGGCTGGACCCCCAGTGCGCCATAATAGAGCCCAAGCACATCGAGCTGGACCGCAGGGGCTACCTCAAGGAGAAGATCGGCACCACCGGGACCGGAACCGGTCCCTGCAACGCCGACAGGGCCATGCGCACCGCGAAGATGGCGAGGGAGATACCCGTGCTTGAGCCCTACATGAAGGACGTGCCGCGGCTCGTGAACGACGCGCTTGACCGCGGCGAGAACGTGATACTCGAAGGGACGCAGGGGACCTACATCAGCCTTTTCCACGGAGGTTACCCGTACGTCACCAGCAAGGACG
>CAYPNN010000239.1:0-1921 GCA_964412065.1 uncultured Candidatus Bathyarchaeia archaeon | reverse complement strand
CGCCATATGCAGCGACGTAGGCGTCGGCCCCACGAGAGTCGACGAGGTGGTGCTCGTCTGCAAAGCCTACGTGACCCGCGTAGGCGCGGGGCCCCTTGAGGGCGAGATCAGCTACGAGGAGGCCAAGAGGAGAGGCTGGGACGAGTACGGCACCGTCACGGGCAGGCAGAGGAGGGCGGCCCCCTTCAACCACAGGCTGGCGAAGAGGGCGGTTATGATCAACGGGGCGACGCAGCTCGCGGTAACCAAGCTGGACATACTGTACCCCCAGTGTAAAGGCGTGAGCACCTACGGCGACGTGCCCGACGAGGCGAAGGCTTTCATAGCCGAGATCGAGGAGAAGGTCGGGCTGCCGGTCACGCTTATAGGCACCGGCCCCGGCGTAGAGGAGATCATAGACAGGAGGTAGCTAGCCGAACAGGCCCCTCTTCTTGCCGAGCTCCCTGTCCAGCTCCTCCACGAGCTGCCGCTGCCTCCTGGTGAGCCTCTTGGGCACCGTGACGGTGATGTGAACAAGCTGGTCCCCCTGCCCGAAGCGCCCAGGGATCCCTTTTCCCCTCATCCTGAGTATGTCGCCGTTCTGGGTGCCCGGGGGGACCTTCAGGCTCTCGGCTCCCCTGAGCGTGGGCACCTCTATCTCGGTGCCTAGAGCCGCCTGGGGGAACGACACCTCTGCCTCGTAGATGACGTCCGCGCCGCGCCTTATCAGGTGCCTGTGGGGCTTGACCCTGACGAGTACGTAGAGGTCGCCCGGGGGGCCTCCGTATCTTCCCGCTTCGCCCTGGCCGCGGAGGGTCATGTAGACGCCGTCCTCGATGCCCTCAGGCACGGAGACCTGTATGGTGCGCCTCTTCTCCTCCAGGCCGTTGCCGCCGCAGACCCTACACTGGGTCTCGGCCGTCTGCCCTCTCCCGTTGCACCGTGGGCACGTCGTGACCGTGATCATCTGGCCGAAGAGGCTCTGGGTCCTCTGCTGTATCTGCCCCGAGCCGTTGCACCTTGGACACGTGGTGACTTGGGTCCCCGGCTCGGCCCCGTTTCCTCCGCAGCGGCTGCACCGTTCGAGGCGGCTGAGGCTCAGCTCCACGGTTGCGCCGAACGCCGCCTGCTCCAGGGTGATCTCCACACGGGCCTCCAGGTCCCTGCCTCGTCTCGGCCCCGTGCGGCTGGCTGTCCTGAAGCCGCTGAACCCTCCGCCGAATATGCCGCCGAAGATGCGGCTGAAGAGGTCGTCGCCGAACCCCATCTCCCTGAAGATGCTGCTGAAGTCGGCGCCCCTGAAGATGTCCTCGGTGCTGTAGGCTCCGCTGATGCCCGCGTGGCCGAACCTGTCGTACTGCTGCCGCTTCTGATCGTCGCTGAGGACGGCGTAGGCCTCGCTTATCTCCTTGAACTTCTCCTCGGCGTCGGGCTCCTTGTTCCGGTCGGGGTGGTACTGGAACGCCAGCTTCCTGAAGGCACGCTTGATGTCGTCCTGAGAAGCGCCGCGTTCGACGCCCAGAACCTCGTAGTAGTCACGCTTCTCAGACACCGGTCTTCACGCCCATCCAGTTACGCTGATTCTTCCGAGACCCTCGGTTAATAAACGTTACCAGTTAAGGAGAAAAGCGTGGTGGGCTACCTGGGGACGTCCGGGTGCCACTTCCTCTGTATCTCCAAGGTCTTCCTCATGCCCGTGGCCTCTAGGTGCTCCACGATCTTGTCCAACGGCGTATGCTCCGCGATCTCGTCCTCCTGGGTCGCAAGCCTGAGCAGCAGCCTCGCCATGACCATGGAGCCCTCTTGGAGGTTCCGCGGGTCGACCTTGTCCATCGTGTCCGCGGTGGTGTGCCCCCACCCCCTGCCCACGACGAGCTGCTGGGCGCTGGGCTCGGCGTGCATGTATATGCTTGGGACCCCCTGCATGTAGAAGGGCCAGTGG
>CAYPNN010000238.1:2551-3656 GCA_964412065.1 uncultured Candidatus Bathyarchaeia archaeon | reverse complement strand
ATGTTCAGGTCCAGCAGCTTCGAGAGCGTCTCCAGCACAGCCTTAGACGAGAGGTGCTGGGGGACGTTAGCGTACGTTATATCACCCATGAGGCATACCCCATCTATACCCCTCAGCTTGGCAACACCTATCATGACGCCGTTGAGGCCGTTCACCGCTCCCTCTGACTCGATGAGCTTCACACCCGCCTTCTCAAGAACCGGCCTCAGCTTCTCGTCCGTGTATATGCCGTAAACCTGGGGCTCGTCGTACACGTCGTTGGGGTAGGCTGCCATGGTGTATATCATCTCCACCCCGAGATCCTTAGCGATGTCCGCGATCTTCTCGGCGAGCCTTATGGATTCCTCAGGTATAGACGGCTGGGCGTCCCCTACACAGATGACGAGATCCTTCTCCGGGCTGGCGTACAGCTTATGCCTCAGGGGAGCCAGCTCCGCCTTCCCTTCGTTGTATATGAGAACGTTGTGGTAGTAGGTGATCTCGGCGAAGAGCGTGGCCTTGAGTCTGCGTCTGAGGTAGTCCGCCGATATCTTGGCGAGGTACCCCATCCCGGGCCACGCCGCTATCATGGTGGGTTTCCTGAGGCTCGGCTTCTCTATGTAGTGGACTTCCATTGGTTTCAGCATATCGTCAATGGGATTTGCATTAAACCTTTCGTTTTTAGCGGTGACCGTCGCTCTTCATCGGTTTCATCTGAATTATAGGCTTTTGGGTTTCGTGTTAAGGGTTTTAAATGGTGCCCACCTCTTTTTTCTACGCGTGAATAAAAACATGGTTGTCGCATGGGGCTGTAACATTCTTAACATCTTTGAGTCAAAAACCTATTAAGGGTGCAGCGGAGAAACGGTCACCCATAAACATTCCGTGCAACAGAACCATATTATAATCTACGCAGCCAATTTGATGCTGTAGCGGGGGTTCACACGGGGGATGGGTCTGAGCCCACTGCCCAACCCACTAGCGGCTCAGGGTTTATGACCCAGTGTTCGGGTTTGCCTGGACACGCCCAGACTATGCGGTCACCGCGCCGAAGATCATGTCGAAACGACGGCGTCCGGCACGGAAAAGGGCTTCCCTCGAACTTATCCCCGCTACGCCCTTAGAC
>CAYPNN010000238.1:0-2541 GCA_964412065.1 uncultured Candidatus Bathyarchaeia archaeon | reverse complement strand
GCAACTGGTTATGGCGAGAGCGCAGGCGTGGACGGACGATGAGGTCGATAAGCTTAGGAAACTGTACTCTTCCGTGATGTCGTTCGACGAGATCGATTCGGAGTTCCCAAGTAGGACGTCTAACGCGATAAGACTCAAGGCGTCTAGGCTTGGGCTGCGCAGACCTACTCTAGAGACTCAACTCATAAGGGCTCAGAAGGTAACAGTCCAGGGCATCGGCGACGACGCCGTCAAAGGCTACCTCCTGAAATGCAAGGAGTGTGGCGCCTGGATACACGCCGAAAAGATCATGAGCGGCATCTGCCAGACCATACGCTGCGACGAGTGTGGGGCGCTCTACGAGGTCCTGACTGACTGACGTGGATGAACCCTGCGATTCGGGTTCATGATGTTTTTATACTGTACTCGGCTAGTTCAGGTTAGTGAACCGGATGAGTCTAGAGATAACGTCTAACATGCTGGTCAGGGCGGCCATGTCGAGCCCAGTCATCTCGGTCAGCGAAAACACTGACATCGCAAAGCTAGCCGAGGTGATGAACGACCAGAACGTGGGCGCAGTAATAGTAACCAATGAAGAAGAGCAGCCTGTGGGGATCGTGACGGAGAGAGACATAGTCACGAGGGTCGTCGCCCAGGGCAGAGACCAATGCAACGTCGTCGCAAAGTCGGTCATGTCGTCGCCTCTCCACGTGGTGGCGCCGGACATGAACCTCATGGAAGCCTTGCGCCTCATGGACAAGCTCAACATCAGCCGCCTAGGCGTAATGTACAAGAACCAGCTGGTCGGCGTCATCTCGGACAGGAACATCATCAGGCTCGTGCCCACCATCGTAGAGATACTGAAAGAGCAGCAGGAGATAAACAACGTCTCCTCGGTGAGTGGGCCCTCCATCACAGGGTACTGCGACCGCTGCGAGAGTTACAGCAACAACCTCAGGGTCGTGGACGGCGAGTTCCTCTGCGAGGACTGCCGCATGGAGTGACAAAGCCCAAAACCATCCATAGACGTGTATTATGTGGATGAAGCCCCGTTTCCTGGTTGACAGCATGCTCGGCTCCCTCGCCCGATGGCTGAGGATCAGCGGATACGACGCAGAGTACAGGAGGGACGCCGACGACGACTCTCTCATGGAGGAGGCGTCCAGGTCAGGCAGGGTGCTATTGACTCGGGACAGGGTGCTGGCCGTGAGGGCCAAGAAGAGAGACATCGAAGCATTTCTGGTGAACGGGGAGGGTGACGTGGAGCAACTGGGTGAACTCGCGGCGGCTCTTGGGCTGGAGCTTGACCCCTCAAGCTCCCGTTGCCCAAGGTGTAACGGGATCCTGACGCGGGTAGAGAGGGACCAGGTGCGGGACCGGGTGCCCGAGGCGTCCCTCGAGGCTTTCGACGTCTTCTGGGTGTGTGGCTCCTGCGGCGGCGTCTACTGGAGGGGAAGCCACTGGGACCAGATCGCCTCGACCATAAAGGAGGCCGACAAGCTATCCGGCGGAGACGATTCCAAGCGTTTATAAGAATTTGTCATCGTTTCTAATAGAAAGGTGCGGTTAAAATATTCGATCTGACTCAGAAGGAGGGAGAGTACCTCGTAAGCCTCGCCAGGACGACGATCGAGGCGCATCTGGGCTTAACCGGTGAGCCAGACACAAGCGACGCACCCAAGGTGACCGAGACCAGGTGCGGCGTCTTCGTCACCCTCAACAAGCTGAAGGGATCGGGGCACACGCTCAGGGGGTGCATCGGCTACCCATACCCGATAAAGGATCTGTTGACTGCTGTCAGGGAGTCGGCGCTGAACGCGGCCTTCGGTGACCCCAGGTTCCCACCGGTGCCAAGTAACGAGGCGGACAGCATCCTTGTGGAGGTGAGCGTTCTTACGCCGCCTCAAACGATAAAAGTGGATCACCCTAAAGATATCACGAGGGAGGTCGTGGTGGGTCGCGACGGCCTGATCATAAGCAACGGCTACAGGAGGGGGCTCCTGCTGCCCCAGGTCGCGGTTGAGTGGGGCTGGGACAGCGAGGAGTTCCTTGCCCAGTGCTGCTACAAGGCCGGGCTGCCCCCCGACTCCTGGCTCCTGGACGGTACAGAGGTACAGAGGTTCCAGGCGATCATATACTCCGAGGACTCTCCTAGGGGAAGAGTGTCGAGACACGAGTTAAGCTGAAGGTCGGTCACAGGTGGACTGCTTAGAGGGCTCCCGAATATACTTCAGCCCATGTGGCATAGGGTTCGGCCACGTAAGCAGAAGCGTCTCCATCGCCGAGGAGGTGGCTCGGAGAGGGGGAGAGGTGCTCTTCTCCACCTACCTCGAGGCCGTGGACTACGTCGGCAAGTACGGGTTCCCCGTGTTGTCCGCCCCCCCCATCCAGATGGAGAACGACCCCACCGGAAGCATAGACCTCAAGTCATCCACCGTTGGGCAGGGCATAACGGCTTTCCCGACGCTGCTGGAGCAGGTCAAGTTCGAGATACGGGGCATGAAGGCGTTCGACGCCGACATAGTGTTCAGCGACTCGAGGGTGTCCAGCATCATCGCGGGG
>CAYPNN010000237.1:681-3667 GCA_964412065.1 uncultured Candidatus Bathyarchaeia archaeon | reverse complement strand
CCACCTTGGGGGTGACGCATATCACCCTACTCATCTTCCAAGGCTTCTTGACGTACGTGGTCTTCGTCCACCCCCTGCCGCCATAGTCCTCGCCGAACCTGCCGTTATAGTGATGGACCCTGCACCCCTCCGGCGTATAGAGGAGGAACACCATGTCCCCGCCCTCCCTGACCGAGTCCTTCAATATGTGGTACGCCTTGTAGCCCTCGTTCGCCATGGGGTAGCCGTTGCCGACCACGACGTCGGCGTCCCTCACGAGCTCGGTGGCGTAGTGGCTGCGGGCGACCCTGACTCCCATCCTGTGTGCCTCCACCACGTCGCCGCAGATCAGCCCCGCGACGTCGGCGTCCGCGTTCAGGAACGCGTTTACCACGAAGTCCAGCCCCGCCATCCTCGCCGCCTCCTCGGAGTCCAGCCGCCGTGTGTTCCCCGTCACCAGCCCCGGCCCCGTGCCCTTCATGATTCTGTGGTTGTGGGTGATGCTGTCGATCCCGGATACGCCGGGCAGCAGCATCTTGCTGCCTCCCCCGAACCCGTACCCGAAGTGGGGCATCATCGCGCCGAGGGTCACCTTGAGGTCGCAGCTCATGACCTCACGGTTCACGTGCACCGGTGTCCCCCTGCTGGTCTCCCCAAGGTCAACCATGTTCTCGTAGCAGTTATGGTTGAACACGAGGAAACGTTCAGGCACTTCGGCGCCCAACTTCTTCTGGAAGTCGAAGAGGAGACGACCGTGGTGGGCGCCAGTCGCCATCACGAACACGATCTGGTCGTCGGACAACCCGCCTCCATGCAGCTCATCCAGCACCGCCGGCAGCATCTGGCTCTGACGGGTGGGCCTCGTCATGTCGTCGAAGATGATGCAGCATTTACGCCTGCCCCTCGCCAGCTCGCGGAGGGGCTTCGTGCCTACAGGGCTCCGAAGCTTATCGGCGACCTCCTCCATGGTGAGCCTCGGCGCGTCGTGGCCGTTCATCCTCTGCTCACATAACTTCCAGCCGTCTGGGAACCCCAGCGTCTCCGGCTCCCAGCCGTAGAACTCCCACGCAGGGACCTTAACACATTGCATGGTAGTTGATGGGCTCTACTCGTCTAAAAAACTCGTTATGACAAGTGGGTTGAAATAAAAAAGGAGGCTACTCCTCGATGATCTCGACGTTAGCCCTGGGCACCATGACCACCTCGCCGTTCTCCAGCTCGATGTTCACGACACGTACCTTGCTCTCGGACTCAAGCTGCTGCAGCTCCACCGGGAGGCTGTGCACCTTGCCGATGGCTCCGAAGTAGGGCTGACGGATGATCCTTATGGGTGTCCCTGGCACCATCCCCTGGGATAGGGCCTCGGTCTCTCCCTCCTCATGCTGCTCGTGCGGGATGATTATCTCCGGCCTCATGACCCCGGCCCTGATCTGGGTGGAGCCGTTGACGCTGGCCAGATACCCCTCGAACTCCTTGAGGAGGTCGAAGGTGCGCTGGCTCATGGTCATATTCCCGAATCCCTCAGTGATTATGAGGGTTATGCCCACCTCCTCCTGGCCGGTGATGGCGACGCCGATCTCCTCTCCCGTAAACGTCGTCAGGTCGTCGTGTCTGATGCCGCCGCTGACTATGGCGGAGACCTCGACCTCGACGGCCTTTTTCAACGCGTCCAGCGTTACCAGGCTTCCGCCGATGAGAACCTTCCCCTTGTGTTCGGGCTTGATCATGTCGGTGTCCACCACATGGGTGTTTTCCTCGACGATGACGTGGATGTCCCCGTGGGTCTCACCGCCGATTCCGAAGATGCCCTGAATGAACGCCGCGTTTGTCTCGATTACGGCGCCCTCCCTAGGCATGACCTCCACGACGGTGCCCGGAATGTAGGCGTCCACCTCGACAGGTATGGGCGCCCCCCTGATGATGACCTGCCCCGTTATCTCGCTAACGCTCTCAATGGTCCCGTCTATGGGAGCTTCGACGTTTTTCTTGATGAGTCCGAAGAGGGCGCTGTAGAAGGCGATCTGCTCCCCCTTCTCGACGGAGTCTCCTACCTTCTTCTTCATGAACCGTGGGAGGTCCTCAGGCTCCACTCCCAGCAGCATGGCCACCTTGGCGATCTCGGGGTCTCCGCTGATCTCGGTCCTGGCGATGATTTCGTCGTGGCTCACCTTGTCGCCCACCTTGGGGAAAACCTCCCCCAGGATGGGCAGCCGCCTCATTTTGTCGACCTTCATCACCTTCTTGACCTTGAGTCCCGGCGTGTAGGCGTGGGCCTCCTCGGCATCCTCTTCTCCGCTCGTCTTCTTCTCTGTCGCTGCGTCTACCATCTCAGATCATTGCCTCCAGCTTGCTCTCGTCGTATAGACCCATCGCCTTGAACCACTTCAATAGTAGCTTTTTTCTCTGGTCCTTCTCGTCCGGCAGGTAAAGGGGTCTACCACGTGCGTCTAGCATCACTCCCGCGACGCCGCCGCTGACAGTGGCCTCGAGCTCCTTGCCTGGGCCTGCGCCGACGTCATACTCCTTCGCGGGGATTATCGTGGCTTTGGCCTCCTCCCGCTCGGCTAGCTTGATTAGCCTGATGTCCCCTAGGCTGAGCTCCTCCTCGGTTTCCTCTCCGTTGGACATCTCCATCTCCACCGTCATGACGTGTTCGCCCAGTTTGCCGGTGCCAGTGGCCGCGATGTTGGTTCCAAGCCTCACGAGGCAGTCCTTGTCGAAGATGTTCCACGCAGCGTCACGGTAGACGGTGCTCAGCACCCCTAGGTGGGGCATCATGAACACGCTGTCCTGGAACATCCTGGTGACGCCCTCGGGCTGCCAGGCGTCCGTCAGTATGTACATCGACTGGATGCGCCTCGGGGCGTGGCTCAGCAGGCCACCTGTGCCGGCGCAGATGTCGATGTTCATCATCTTGACATAGGTCTCCTCGAGGGCCTGGTCGAACATGTCGCTGATGGTCCTCTCAATCTGTACGCCCTTGAGACGCGTGGCGATTGTCCTGTGA
>CAYPNN010000237.1:0-671 GCA_964412065.1 uncultured Candidatus Bathyarchaeia archaeon | reverse complement strand
ATATTGTTCGCTCAATATGCACCCCTTTAAGCCTAGTCGCGATGGTTTTGTGGTGCTTGAGGCCGAGGCGGAGAGCCTCTCTGGCCACAGAGTGCTCTACGATTAGGTCCTCAAGGGTCTGGGGGATTGTGGTGGGCCTGATCATCTTGTTCATGAGCCTCGAGGCCACCTCCTCCCTGTCCAGGTTGAAGGGTATCCACCTCATGATGTTGTCTATGCCGGCCTCCTTCATGACGTTGGTGACGCTGTAGCTCATGCCCAGGTTGGCTGAGACGCTGCGGACGAACCTTCCTTCCATTATCGAGTAGATGTTGGTGGTCGCGCCTCCGAGGCCGACGCCAAGCACGTTCAGGTTGTACGTGTTGGCGATCAACTGCATGGCCATGCCCTCTCCCGCCGGCGTCGGCATGATGTCAACGTCAGTCCACTTCATGAGCTTCGTGTAGCCCGGTGCGTGGCTCATGACGTGCTCCATGAACAACTCGTGCACGGCACGCCTAGCCGGCTCCGTGTTCTCCTGCTCCAGGACAGGCCTGATGTTGTCCACCATGTCAAGGGCGAAGTCGTCCTTCAGGAGCGCCTCTATCTGGGACCTCAGAACCTTGTTGCCCGCGTAGACGATTGGGAGCTTGTAGGCAACGCCGAGGCGAGGCTTCGGCTCCGCCGCCTTT
>CAYPNN010000236.1:0-3667 GCA_964412065.1 uncultured Candidatus Bathyarchaeia archaeon | reverse complement strand
CGAGCTTAGCCAGCTCCCGGTACGGTCTCCCTACCAGCTGGATGCCGAGGGGCAATTCGTCCTCGCTTAGCCCCGAGGGCACCGTCACTGAGGGGAGGCCGGTGAGGCTCCACGGCGCGTTGAAGGCGGGGCTGCCCGTCCACTCCAGGCCCCTGGGCGCGGTATCTACGGTGGAGGGGCATGCGAGGCAGTCGTAGTCCGTCATCAACGAGAGGACGTCTCGGGCAATGATGCCCCTTATCCTCTGGGCCCGCAGGTAAGCGGTGGCGGGGACGAGGAGGCCGCTGGATATGAAGCCCCTGATGTACTCCCTGTACCCGTCGGGGGTGACCCTGAAGCCGTCCTCGTGGACGGCCGCCGCCTCCACGGACATTATCACCCTGTGCACGCTGGGCGCCATCCCGAAGCTCGGGGGCAGCTCCACGTCGATGAACTCGGCGCCCTCGCCCCACAGCTTACCCACGGCCTGCTCGAAGCCCAGCCACGCCTCGTCAGACGCGTTCTCCTTGAAGTAGCCGCCTAGGAGCCCCATCTTGGGGGTGTCATCCCTGCCTTCCGCGGGGTCCAAGTCCCTCTTCAGGGTATTCAGCGTCAATGCGGCGTCCTCCACAGTTCGGGTCATGTAGCCCACGTGGTCGAGGCTCCAGCTCAGGGGGAAGACGCCTTCCCTGCTGAGGAGGCCGTAGGTGGGCTTGAAGCCCACGACGCCGCAGTAGGTGGCTGGCCTTACGACGCTGCCCCCCGTCTGGCTCCCGAGGGCCATGGGCGCCATGCCGCACGAGACGGCGGCCGCCGAGCCGCTGCTGCTGCCCCCGGGCGTGTGGAGGGTGTTCCAGGGGTTCCTGGTGGGCGCGGGGTCGTGGAGCGCGAACTCGGTGGTCTCCGTCTTGCCGAGCACCACCGCCCCTGCCTCCCTGAGAGTCTTGACGACCGCGGCGTCGTGGTCAGGCACGTAGCCCGAGTATAGGCTGCTGCCCATGGTCGTCCTCATGCCCATGGTGTAGTATATGTCCTTGACGCCGAAGGGGACGCCGTGGAGGGGGCTCCTGATCCGGCCCTCATCGGCCTCCCTGGTGGCGGCATCCGCGGCCTCCATGACAGTCTCCCTGTCCAAGGTCACCCAAGCCTCGACAGCCGGCTCCAGCCTCTCTATCCTGTCCAGGAGGCTCTCGGCGAGCCGCGTTGGGGTGAGGCTCCCGTCCCTTATCATGCGGGACGCCTCGGCCAGACTCAGCCTGTACGGCTCCATCACGTGTCCCCCGGCCTCATCCTGGTGACGGGCTCGACGCTGGGCTCCAGAGGGTAATTGCTCACGGCGTAGACCGCCGCCGCGGTGCGCTCGATGTGGTCGCCTAACCCCTCAGCCGCCTCCGGGCCCCACATTGTCTTCGCCGTCTCCTTCACCATGTGGATGTACTCTCTCTCGCCGTCCCCGCTCAATGGTTCCACCTACATTAACGGGCGTCTACATTGATTTTACGTTGACGCCTAGATGGGTTCTGTTTAAATAGCGGTTGTTAAATCCGGTTGTTAAAAACGGTTGGTTAGAACAATTTAGAACCTTAAAATAATTTAAAAATGTTGTGATGTTTATCACTTATTTAGTGGCAATATAATGGATGATGAAAAAGAAAATGAAAAAATAAATAAAGAGATTGAGGAAGAAGCAAAGAAATTACTAGATTGGATCTATCATAGAGAACTCACATGGCTTGCTTTTATGTTAACTTGTTTTATAGGTTTAATAGAAAAATTACCTGAAATCAAGTTTTATGGATCTTCAGTAAGTGGAAGATGCTTAAGCACATTATTAACAGTTGTTGCTATGATGTTAGTTTTTGGGTGTGTGTTTAGTATTGATAGATTCATAATATGGGGAAATATTGAATTAGAGACAGAATATGAGTTGCCAGAGAGAATGAGGAATAGATTACACAGCTCAAATGAATCAAGACATGAACTTCTCTGGGAAATGGATAAAAAAGGGAAGCTTCTATGTTTGAAAAGCTGGTTAAGACCCTTGATAATTTTATTATTCATCATTGTTTGGATTCCAATAATAATTTTAAAGTTAATTGTTTCTAACTAAGGACATTGAATGTGAGCGTTCCGAACAAGTTCTAACCATTTGTTTCCATCTAGTTCAAGATTTATACCCGAAGTTTCGGCCGGTGTCTGTCCTTCTAGGCTCATGTGGGGTCTTATTGTAATAAGTTAGGAATCCTTGCACCAGTTCCTCGGTTGTAGTGTCGTCTTTTATACCTCTCATGACTTTCTCACTGACTGTTCCTTTCAGCCTCTCCACTATGTTATTTTTTGTCGGGTCCACGAATCTGGGCTTACGTATGTGCTGAACCCTCGGCTTAATCATCGTTATTTGAACAGAACCTACCTAGGTAGAAACCTTAATTCCCTCTTCATACACCTTAGCCTGCATGTCTGACGGCGAAGGCGAGCTTAGAAACGTCTACATGCTAGGGCTGGTCAGCTTCTTCACGGACTGCTCCAGCGAGATGGTGTTCAGCCTCCTGCCTGTGTACATCCTTGGGCTGCCCGGGGGGACCATAGCCTCCCTCGGCCTCGTGGAGGGCACGGCGGAGGCGGTGAGCTACGCCCTGCGCGCCGTCTCGGGTTACTTCAGCGACAAGTTCAGGAGGAGGAAGCCGTTCATCCTGCTGGGCTACGCATTGTCTAACATCGCCAAGCCGCTGTTCGCCACCGCCACGGACGTGTCGCACGTCATGGTCATAAGGGTGGTGGAGCGGATGGGGAAGGGCGTCAGGACGGCGCCCAGGGACGCACTGATCAGCGCCTCTGTTCCACCGGGGAGGTGGGGTGAGGCTTTCGGCATCCACAGGGCCCTGGACCAGATGGGCGCCATCGTCGGCCCCCTCACAGCGACGGGGGTGATGGTGCTCCTGGGCTGGACGGTCAAGGACGTGTTCTGGCTGTCCCTGCTGCCCGGCACCGCCGCCCTCGCCGTAATCCTCCTCGGGGTCAAGGAGATCGTGGGAGAATCGACGCGCGAGTTCAGGCTCCTGGAGGGTCTGAGGGAGGTGGTCCGAGGGGATTTCCTGCGTCTCCTCGTGATAGTAGCGCTGTTCAGCCTCGGCGCCTTCAACTTCAGCTTCATACTGCTGAACGCGCGGCTCATGGGTGTCGGAGACCCCCTCATCCCCGTCGTGTACGCGGCACTGAACGTCGCCCACACACTCGTCGCTCTTCCCGCGGGAAGGCTTTCAGACAGGATAGGGAGAGCCAAGACCCTAGGCATCGGGTACCTAGTCTTCGTCGTCTCGGCGGCGCTTCTCTACGTCTCACCCAAGGCGGTGCCTTACGCCTACCTGATAGCCGCGGTCTACGGGGTATACATGGGTGTGGTGGAGACCGTCCAGAGGGCCCTCATCCCTGGCTACGTCGAGGAGGCTGTGCTGGGCACCGCCTACGGGGTCTACTACCTGGTCGTGGGCTCGGCGTTCTTCGTATCCAACACCGTGGTGGGGCACCTCTGGCAGAGCCAGGGGCTCTGGGCGTCCAGCGCCTACAGCGTAGCCCTCTGCCTGGCCGCGTTCCTGGGGCTCAGCCTCTTCACAAAAAATACTTAGGGCAATTAGGGCTTCAAGCCCATGCGCTTGAGGTCTGCCTCCGCGGCTATGTACCCGAACCC
>CAYPNN010000235.1:0-3669 GCA_964412065.1 uncultured Candidatus Bathyarchaeia archaeon | reverse complement strand
CCCTATGCAAGGCGTTAAGCCAGCAGCCCAAGCTCGAATCCGGAGCCTCAGCCGTGAACGAGCCGCCGCAGCCTGCGAGAAGATAGCGAGTAGGAGCAGCAAGGCTTGAAAATACTCGACTTCGCCTTCATGTCCGTGGAGGGGCTCCGGGAGAGAAGGTTCCGGTTCGCCCTAAACCTCGTGGGCATACTCATCGGCTGCGCCGCCGTCACCGGCCTCATCAGCATGACCCAGGGCATGAAGACAAGCATAGTGGACGACATCAGCATCTTCGGAGCCACCACCATACAGGTATACCCCACCCTCGGAGGCGACGAGGCGTTCACCTCGCTGGACTGGCGAGACCTTAACAGGCTCCGAAGCATCCCAGGAGTCGAGGCCGCCGCCCCCGTCCAGGCAGCCAGGTACGGTAGGTACGACTACAGGGGAGAGACATACAGCAACGAGATAGCGGGCGTCGACGAGAACTACTTCATCGTCCACGGCGGCGAGAACGAGGTCGAGGACGGGAGGCTCCTCACACACAGCGACGGCAGCGCAGCTCTGCTAGGCTACAACGTCTGGAACCCTGACGACGAGGCGAGATACGGCGTCGGCGACAGGCTCAGGATACGATCGACGGTGGACGGCGAAGAGATAGAGTTCACAGTCCGTGTCGTCGGTATCCTCAAGAAGACCTCCGGGATAACAGGGTCCGGGGTCGACGACTACATCATACTGCACCTAGGCTACTTCGAGCAGGTCTTCGACACCCAAGGCAGGTACCTCGCCGTCGACCTGAAGGCTGAGACCATAGACGACGTCGAGGGGATCAAGCAGGCCATAGAAGAGGACTTTGACAACCTGGGATACTACTCGATGGACATGATCATGGAGGAAGTCAACATGATCACCGGCACCATCAACGCCGTCCTCGGCGGCATAGCAGGGATAAGCCTCCTCGTCGCCGGCGTCACCATAGCCAACACAATGACGGTGAGCGTCATGGAGCGGACCAAGGAGATAGGCACCCTGAAGGCCATAGGCGCCACCAACAGGGACGTGCTCCTCCTCTTCATCTCGGAGAGCATGGTGACGGGGATGGTGGGCGGCGGCCTGGGGGCAGGCCTCGGGTTCGTGTTAAGCACAGTCATCGGACGAGTAATCAGCCTGGCACCCGAGCCCTCCATGGGCCTTGGCCTCATGGTCACGGGCTTCGCGGTGGCGACCTGTGTGGTTTCCGGTATCTACCCTGCTTGGCGGGCGTCCAACCTGAACCCCGTGGAGGCGCTGAGAGATGAGTAGACACAGAGGGAGGACTAGACAGTGAACCTCCGAGACGTCGTCGGAATAAGCTTGGGGACAGTCGGCGAGAAGAAGCTCAGGTTCGCCCTGAACCTGGTGGGCATACTCATCGGCTGCGCGGCCGTAGGCGGCCTCATCAGCATAACCGCCGGCATGAAGGCTGACATCACCGACCAGATCATGGGTTTCGGCCCCAACGTCATAAACGTGTTCCCGGACAACAGCGGCAGAAGAACCCCCGTTGAGCTCGGCTGGCGGGACCTGAGGATCATAGAGGCCATCCCAGGCGTCGAAGCCGCCTCGCCCATGAACTTCGGGGGAACCTGCGCCTACAAGGCCAGGGGAAGCTACTACTACGCCAGCGTCACCGGCGTCTCCGACGCATACTTCCGCATCTCGGGCGCATGGGAGCTCGTAGAGGGCAGGTACTTGACACGAAGCGACAAGGCCGCGGCCATCGTGACAGAGACCTTTGTGGAGCCCTGGGGAGTCGACGAGCCCCTCTACGAGATCGGGGACAGAGTCAAGATCGTCTACCGGCGGGGCGGCGAGGAGCACGAGATCACGTTCAGGATCGTCGGGATAATGACTGAGTCCTCGTCGGGTTTCGGGAGCCAGTCAAGCTCTAGCATGTACATACCCATGAGCGCGTTCGAGCAGATGTACGAGACGGGAGGAGTCATCCACCTCATCAAGCTCTGCACCAAGGACATGGGGCAGGTCGGCGTGGTCGCGGATCGGATCAAGGACAAGCTGGGCTACGTGGGCGTGTTCACCATGGACATGATCATGGAGGACCTGGACAGCGTCATGAACACCCTGAACGCCGTCCTCGGCGGCATCGCGGGCCTCAGCCTCATCGTCGCGGGCGTCGGCATCATAAACACCATGACGGTGAGCGTCATGGAGCGAACCAAGGAGATAGGCACCCTGAAGGCCATCGGCGCCAAGAGCGGGGACATCCTCGGTCTCTTCATGACGGAGGCGCTCATCACAGGCGTCGTAGGCGGCGTCATCGGCGCCCTCTTCGGGTTCACCATAAGCTACGGTATAAGCCGCTTCACGGCCATCCCCAGCGCATCATCACCCTCACTCGGCGTCCTCATCGTCGGTTTCGCCATGGTTACCTGCGTCGTCAGCGGCCTCCACCCCGCGTGGCGTGCGTCCAAGCTGAACCCCGTGGAGGCGCTGCGCCACGAGTGACCCTGGCTGACACAAGGTGCATGCTGTTTTAAATGCCTGAGACAAATCCTTTGACGATACCCATGAGTGAAGGCGAGTTCCAGGCCGAGATCGACTACGACGAGGACTACTTCAAGGAGAAGACGGGCCTCAGCCTCCGCGAGCAGTACCACAGGCTCCACCCCCAGGTCCTCAGCTCCTTCGAGGACGACATGGTGAAGGTGTGGGGAAGGAAATGGAAGGCTAACACCAACGTCGGCAAGCTGAGGGTCGTGCTGCTGCACCGCCCTGGCCCAGAGTTCCTCCAGGTTGGCAGCCCGACGCCGTGGCCGCCCCACGAGGACAGCCTCGTAGCCTGGAGGATGAGCGAGAAGATGGGCCTCGACGAGCTGGTGGAGAACCATGAGAACCTCGTCGACGCCTACAAGGCTGAGGGCGTCGAGGTGGTCATCAGGAAGCCTGACCCCAACGACCCGCCGTACCAGGTGAAGGCCATCTACACGGACGACGTCTGCCACCCCGCGGTCTACGGCCAGGTCATCCTCAGGATGTACGACCACATCAGGAGGGGCGAGGAGCTTCCCACCTACCAGACCCTCGCCGAGCAGGGGTGCCCCGTCGTCGGAATGATAATGGACAGGGGCATGGCTGAGGGGGGCAGCATAGGGTGGCTCGACGAGAAGCACCTCATCATAGCGGTCCACTTCCCGCGGGCCAACACGAGGGAGCCCGAGGTCATGAGGGCAAACGAGTCGGGGCACATGCAGTTCGCTCGCATCGTCAAGATCCAGGACCCGGAGGTAGACATACGCGTCTGCCCCGGCTACGGCACGAGCCTCGGCACCAGCCACTACAGCCTAATCGACAGGCACACGAGCGTGCAGGACCACCGGACAGTCGACCCCTACCTCAGGGAGTGGATGGAGGCGGAGATGAGCTGGGAGTTCATCAACCCGCCTGACGAGGTGAGCGTCAAGGTGCACACGGGCGACCCGCGGATGCCCGTGGTGAAGCGGGGGCCCAACACGGGGGTCTTGCTGGAGCCACGGAAGATCCTTGTGCCCACGGGCAACCCGAAGGCCACCAAGTGGTTCGAGAGCATCGGCGTCGAGGTCGTGGAGGTCGAGGTGCCCACGCTGGTGAGGCCCCGTAACAGCGGCAGCATAAAGTGCACATGCGGCGGCATCCTCCGGGACCCGGAGC
>CAYPNN010000234.1:0-3678 GCA_964412065.1 uncultured Candidatus Bathyarchaeia archaeon | reverse complement strand
GCACGTGGAGCACAACCCGAAGGACTACAGCAACAAGAGGGGCATGCAGCTCACGGAGAGCATGATCTACCGCGTCACCAAGTACTATCAGCGCAGGGGAGTCCTGCCGAGGGACTGGAACTACCGGCGCGAGATAGTCACCGTCTAAGCTGACCTAAATGTCGGGCGAGGACGCTTTCGTTTCTTCCTTCAAGCCAGCCGTGGAGCTGTTCCTCAAGCACGTCGAGATTGACGGCGTGATACGCATTGTAACCCACAACGACGCGGACGGCCTCGCCAGCGGGGGAATCCTCAGCGTCGTAGCCCACCGCATGGGCGCGGCGTTCAGGACCAGCAGCGAGAAGAAGCTCGACGAGAAGCTCGTGAGGAGCCTATCCGAGGAGAACCCGAGCCTCATAGTGTTCAGCGACTTCGGCAGCGGCTACACCGACCTGATCGCCGAGAACCTGAGCCAGGACGTCATCATACTCGACCACCACCTCCCGACAGAGTACGAGGCAGACAACATAGTGCACGTGAACCCCATGCTCCACGGCATCGACGGAGCTAGGATGATCGCGGCAAGCGGGATATGCTACCTCTTCGCCAGGGAGGTGGACGACGGGAACAGGGACCTTAGCTGCCTCGGCATCGTCGGCGCCCTGGGGGACCAGCAGGACAAGGGAGAGAGGAAGACCCTCACCGGCCTTAACACGTTGATAGAGGAGGACGCGGTCAGGGACGGGTACCTCGAGAAGCATGTGGGGCTCATCTTCTACGGCTACGAGACGCGGCCCCTCGCCAGGGCCATCGCTTACACGACCACTCCCTACATCCCTGGACTGAGCGGAGACGAGGGCGCCTGCGTGGCGTTCCTCAGGGAGGTGGGCATCCCGATCAACGATGGGGACAGACTACGCTCCCTAGCCGACCTCACCGACGAGGAGAAGAGGACGTTGTTCAGCGCCCTGAGCAGCCACATGGTGGGCGAGGGCTGCGACGCCGGGGCCGTCCACCAGCTCCTAGGCACCATCTACACGTTCAGGCTGGAGGAGCCCAGCACGAGCCTGCGGAGCGGCAGGGAGTACGGGAGCCTCCTCAACGCCTGCGGCAGGATGGACAAGCCGGGTGTCGGGCTCAGCGTCTGCCTCGGCGACCGCGGCGAAGCCATGGCGGAGGCCCAGGAGACCCTCGACCTGTACCGCCGCAAGATCGGGTCGAGCCTCGACCTGGTAAGAGACAACGACATGGTGGAGGAGCTGGACAACGTCTACTTGATAAGGGCGGGGGACAGGATCGACGACTCGGTGATCGGCGTCGTCTCAGGGATACTGCTGAGCCAGGGAATCCTCAAGAACCCGAAGCCCATCATATCGACTGCTGTGAGCGAGGACGACCAGGTGAAGGTGTCAGCCAGGGGCACAGAGGAGCTCGCTATGCGTGGCCTCCACATGGGCTTGGTGATGCAGAAGGCGGCCGCGGAGGTTGGGGGCGGCGGGGGCGGCCACGACGTCGCAGCGGGAGCGTACGTGCCCATTGATAAGGAGGAGGAGTTCATAGCTAAGGTGAACAGCCTTGTCCCCGAGCACCTCAAAGAGTGAGGCCACGGTAACCATACAGTACGTGGATCATAGGACCGCGGAGGCCATCCTCAGGGCGATCGAGCCGGACAACCTTCAGCTGCCCGACGGGATCGAGATAGAGGCGGAGGCCGTGGACGGCGTCATCACCGTGAGGGTGGATTGTATGCGTGGCATAGGCAGCCTGGTAGCGACGCTGGACGACCTCCTTTCATGTGTTCAGGCAGCCGAGAGGGCGATAGAAGAGCTAGGCTAGGATCAGCCTCTCGGGCATGCCTTCGTCGGCGAGGGAGTAGTATACCCATTTCCCCCTCCGCTCGTGTCTCACCAGCCCCGCGTTCTCCAGCTTCCTGACGTGGTGGCTGAGGTTTGGCTGCGTGAGGCCGAGGGCGGCTGTGAGCTCGCATACGCACATCTCGCGGAACGTTAGCAGCGTCAGTATCTTGAGCCGTTTCTCGTCGGCTAGGGACTTGAAAACCGTGGCTCTCTCCTGGAGGTCGATGGACTCGAATAGTTGGTCGGTAAGGACGCGTAGCTCCGACTCGTGTCGCTGGGAGTCGGGGGCGTCGCAGAAGTGGGTCTCAAGTAGTTTCCCGAGCCTTTCCTTGGTTTCCTGCATGTTATACCTCTGTCTTCACCTACAATAACAGATAAACACATTTAAATATGTTTATGCGTCTCGTTTCTGGAACACGTGGAGCCAGCGGAGATGGGTGAAAGCGAGGCGAAGCTCGGAGCCTTCGAGAAGTATCTAGCCGTGTGGGTGGTGGCCTGCATGGCGATGGGGCTGGCCCTCTCCCAGTTCGTGCCCGGGTTGAGCAGGGCGATAGACAGCTGGCAGGTGAGAGGCGTCTCGATACCCATAGGGGTATGCCTGTTCCTGATGATGTACCCGGCGCTGCTGAACCTTCAGGTATCGGAGCTGAGGAAGCTCTTCAGGAACCCGAAGCCCATCTTCGCCACGATAGTGTCCAACTGGATCGTGGCACCGGTGGTAACCGTGGTGCTGGCCAAAGTGTTCCTCGCCGGCCACGACCAGCTCATAGTGTCCCTCATACTGCTGGGGTCCAGCCCCTGCACGGCGATGGTGCTCGTCTGGGGAGTCCTCGCGGACGGCAACCAGGAGCAGAACGTCATCAACACCAGCCTGAACACGGTCACAATCATGTTCCTGTACGCCCCCATCGTGTCGCTGCTCACGGGCATACAGAACATACCCATCGACAGGGGCCTCCTGCTGGTATCGGTTTTCGTTTTCATCGGCGTACCCATGACTCTGGGGTACCTCTCTAAGCGCTACATCGTCGGGACGAGGGGCGAGGAATGGTTCAGCGGTGTCTACAGGCCCGCCGTGGGCAGGGTCGCCGTCGCCGCGCTCCTCACAACCCTCATCGTATTGTTCAGCCTGAACGGCGACGTGCTGCTGAGCCACCCGGACCTCATGGTACTCGTGTCTGTCCCCCTAATCCTGGGGTTCGTGGTTGTGGTTGGGTACAACATGGTGGTCACGAGGCTCTTAGGCTTGGCGTATAGCGAGGCGATCATCAGCGTCATAATCGGTTCCTCCAGCCACTTCGAGATAGCAATAGCCACGGCCATAAGCCTCTACGGGCTCGGGTCGCAGGCGGCCCTAGGCACCACCATGGGCCTCTTCTGGGAGGTACCCATAATGCTGAGCCTCGTCTGGCTGGGGAAACGGCTCAACGGGCGCGGCTTCTGGAGGCCGGCAGAAGAGCCGGAGGCCGCCGCTTGACCGTCAAAACCTATATATGACGGCGCTGCATGCTTGAACACTGAAACTAGGAGAGAAACATCAACGTGTCCAGGGCAGTAAGGGACAAGTGGCGCCGCAAGGAATGGTACGACATAATCCTTCCACGCTATTTCGGCGAGACCAAGGTGGGTGAGACCCCCAGCGACGACCCCGGCAAGGTCATGGGCAGGGTCTTCGAGACGACTCTCGCAGCCATCACCGGGGACTTCAGCCAGGAGTACATGAAGATGTACTTCCAGGTCAACGAGCTCGAGGGCCACACGGCGCGCACCGTCTTCAAGGGACACGAGTACCTCCGCGACTACCTCCGCAGCCTAGTGAGGAGACGCAGCACCAAGGTGGACG
>CAYPNN010000233.1:0-3732 GCA_964412065.1 uncultured Candidatus Bathyarchaeia archaeon | reverse complement strand
GTACTGAACATCGTCCTCTAGGCGAAGCAACCTTTTAGGTGGACACGGGTACATCTACCCGGTGATTAGTTGTCCAAGCCATCGACCGTCCACGGCTACACCGAGGAGCAGCTCATGGAGATGAAGCCCGACGACCTCAGGGCCATACTTCATGAGCGCACCCACCACACCGTGGAGGTTCTGATATACCGCATCCTCAACGGGACGCGGAAGATGCCTGAGGACTTCGGTGCAGTCGCCGAGTACCTGCTCGACCTGTGGAAGAAGCGTGGCCTACCCCTCGACCCACCCGACATACGGTGGTGCATACGCTACGTCGACCTCGCCCGGAGGATGAGGAAAGGCGAGAAGGTGGAGCTGAAACCCACGCCGTGGGAGAGCTTCACGGAGGACGAGGTGAAGGTCGTGGAGCGGCTCATCTACGGCAGGAAGAGCACACGCCAGTTCAAGCCGGAGCCTGTGCCCGACGAACTGATCAGGCGCATCCTCAAAGCTGGGCTCTACGCGCCCCACGGCTGCAACGTCGGCTGCACCAGGTTCTTGGTGCTACGCGACCCCGAGGAGCAGAAGCTGGTGCGCAGCGACATCCCCATCGAGAACTGCGTCATGATCGTTGTGCTCCAGGAGCTGAGCATGTACAAGACGCTCCGGTTCGACGAGCACGTGCCCCAGAACCTGTACTTCGACGCCGCCGCCGCGGCGGACCACATCTGCCTCATGGCCTACGCCTTGGGCCTCGGCGGCTGCTGGCTGACCCACGGCGAGGAGACACAGAGGCGGCTACGCGAACACTTCAACCTGTCGCCGACCATGACCAGCAGGAACCACATAATCGTAGGGTGGCCGGACGAGGAAACCATCAAGTCCGAGAGGATGAGCCTGGACGAGGCCATCCTCAACAAGCCCTAAACCATGTGGGTGAACACGATCCTGGCGCCTATGAGCACCAGCACCAGCCCGCCGAATATCTGAGCCCGCTTACCCACGGCCTGCCCCGTCCTGTGCCTATCATGAGGCCGATGAAGGTGAAAACGCGGGTGCCCGCACCCATGAAGAGGCTTGGCACAAGGATGGGCAGCTCCTGTAGGCAGAAGCTGAACCCCACCGCCAGGCTGTCAACGCTCACAGCCACCGTGAACAGCAGCAGGCACAAGCCGCCCAAGACACTCCGGGGGTCCACCTCCCCGTCCCCGTCAAGGCCATCACGGATCATCTTGCCCCCCACGAAGGCTAGCAGCAGGAAGGCGAGCCAGTGGTCGAACCCAGAGATGAGATCCACCACCGTGCCCCCAGGTACCAGCCCAGGGTCGGCATCACGACGTGGGCGGCGCCGAAGCTGAGGCTCATCCTAGCCGCGTCCTGTAGCCTGACCCTGCCCAGGCCGAAGCCAGTGACGGTGGCCACGCTGAAGGCGTCCATTGCCATGCCTATCGACAGTATAATCAGTGTAACTAGGTCAACACCTAATTCCATCGACGGTCTCATCATGTGCGATTCTGGAGTGGCTTAAGGTTTTCCAACTCTTATGAAATTAGCTAAAAAATTTGAGGTTAAAAAAGCCCTGCTTTCTTTTTCTCTTTCTTCTTCTTACCGCCGCAGCAGTATCCGCAGCCGCTCTTCTTGGTGTACGTGGAGCAGTCGCATTGTAGCCCACGGCTTTTATCTTCAGCCTTCTACACATAGGTGATCTCGATGTTGAAGGAGAAGGCTTGGAAGTGGATCGATGAGCACCGGGAGGAGTTCATCGAGGTAAGCGACAAGGTCTGGGAGTACGCTGAGCTGGGCCTGGTGGAGTTCAAGTCGGCGGAGCTCCACGCCGAGACCCTTGAGAGGCACGGGTTCAAGTTGGAGAGGGGCGTCGCCGGGATGCCCACCGCCTTCGTGGCCACGTGGGGCAAGGGCAAGCCTGTCATAGGCTTCATGGGAGAGTACGACGCCCTGCCCGGCATAAGCAACAAGACTGTGCCTAGGAAGGAGCCGCTGGTGGAGGAGGGCCCCGGCCACGGCTGCGGCCACAACGTCCACGGCACAAGCGGCTTCATGGCCGCCATAGCCACCCGGTACGCGCTGGAGGCGGGGAAGCTGCCCGGCACAATCAAGTGCTTCGGCTCGCCGGCCGAGGAGAACTATGACGGTAAGGCTTACATGGTGAGGGCCGGCTGCTTCGAGGGCGTGGACGCGTGCCTCAGCCACCACCCCGGCGGCATGAACGTTGCCGGCCTCTCGTCCAGCAACGCCACCAACGGCGTCAGGTTCCACTACTACGGGAAGACGGCTCACGCCGCGGGGAACCCCGAGATGGGGCGCAGCGCCCTGGACGCCGTGGAGCTGATGAACGTGGGTGTCAACTATCTTCGTGAGCACGTGATCCAGGAGGCCCGCATCCACTACGTCATAGAGAACGGCGGCGGCCAGCCCAACGTGGTCCCTGACTACGCGCGGAGCTGGTACTACATCAGGGCGCCGCGCAGGGACCAGGTGGACCCCATCTACGAGAGGGTGAAGAAGATCGCTGAGGGAGCAGCCCTGATGACGGAGACCGAGCTCAAGATAGACCACTCGGGAGGACTCTACAACCTCATACCTAGCAGGAGCCTCAGCGAGGTGGTGACCGCCAACATGAGGGCGGTAGGCGCCCCCACCTGGAGCGAGGAGGAGCTGACGTTCGCCGCCGAGATCGCCGGCCACTTCAGCAAGCAGAATAAGATCGACGCCATACGCAAGGCGAAGGTCCCCAACTGGGAGAAGTACGTGGACGTGGACCTCATGACCGACATACTGGACCCGTGGGGTGAGGGGGAGACCAGCCCCGGCAGCAGCGACGTCGGGGACGTGAGCTGGGTCTGCCCCACCCTGGAGTTCGGCACCGCGTGCAACGTCCTCGGCGCCCCGGGGCACAGCTGGGCCTTCGTCGCCTGCGCAGGCAGCACCATAGGCCACAAGAGCCTGGTCTTCGCCGCCAAGACCATGGCCGGCGCCGCCATGGAGATACTCACAGACGAGAAGCTGCGTAAGGCGCTCAAGAAGGAGCACGAGGAACGGCTCAAGGGCAGAACCTACAAGACGCCTCTCCCCGAGGGGCTCCAGCCTCCCCTGGACATAGCCCAGGGGAACTGGGAGAAGACCCCTAAACAATAACCTTTTTTTATACTATTCAGCCGATTCCTGTTTTTTTAATAAAAGGGCATCATAGCGCAGATGATTTAATAATGGTTGAAACTGAAATATTAAATACCGTTTAATTCCTCAATATTAAGTAGCAATCAGGAGAGATTGCTATGATAATAAAAACAGGAACATACTTGGATCTCTTACTAATGATCGTTATGGTTGCAGCGACATACTTCTACTATGAAAAGACGAAAGACCCTAACTGGAAACCATTCATAAGACACATACCCGCTCTTGACGCCATAAGCGAGGGCGTCGGGAAGTCCGTCGAAGAGGACAAGCCGGTACACTTCGCCATGGGCGCCTCAGGGGGACAGCTTTACAGCAACCTCGTGTCGATGACGCTGACCGCGTTGGCTTTCCTCAGATACATCACCGGCCTCTGTGCAGAATACGGAGCCCGCCTGATAGTGCACATGCCCTACCAGACGGAGAGCATACCGCTAATCGAAGGAACCGCACGAGAGGGCTTCGGATTCGCCGGGAAACCCGAGATGTATCGTCGAGACGACATGAGGTACTATGGACGTGGAGCCCTGACATGGACTCAAGGGGTAACCG
>CAYPNN010000232.1:0-3733 GCA_964412065.1 uncultured Candidatus Bathyarchaeia archaeon | reverse complement strand
GAAGAACCCCGTGTCACTGGCGAGGAGGGGCGTCGAGCACTTCAGGGACAAGGAGGTGGTCATACTGGATACCTCGGGCCGCCACAAGGAGGAGAAGGGGCTCATCCGGGAGATGCAGGAGATAGCCGCCGCCGTCAGGCCCCAGGAGATCATACTGGTCCTGGACGGCACCATAGGCCAGCAGGCATCCGCCCAGGCTGCGGCGTTCAAGGAGGCCACCGACGTGGGCAGCATAATAGTCTCCAAGCTGGACGGCACCGCGAGGGGAGGCGGGGCCCTCAGCGGGGTCGCCGCCACCGGTGCACCCATCAAGTTCATCGGCACCGGCGAGAAGATAGAGGACTTGGAGGCTTTCGATCCAGGCAGGTTCATCGGCCGTCTCCTCGGCTTGGGGGACATAGAGGGGCTCGTCGCCAAGGTCAAGGAGGCGGAGACGCCTGTCTCGGAGAAGGACGTCGTGGCGATGCTCAGCGGCAAGTTCAGCCTCCAGGATATGTACAACCAGTTCGAGGCCATGAGCAACATGGGGCCCCTCCAGAAGGTGCTGAGCATGATCCCTGGGATGAGCTACCAGCTGCCCACCGACGAGATGGAGAACGCCGAGGAGAGGCTCGCAAAATACAAGGTCATCATCCAGAGCATGACCGTCGAGGAGAAGGAGGACCCCAAGATACTCAACCGAAGCCGCATCCAGCGCATAGCCCGGGGCAGCGGCACCGACGAGCGGGATGTAAGAGAACTTATAAAACAGTATAACACTATGAGGAAAATGCTCAGACAGATGAAGGGTAGCCGAAGGATGAGGCGCCAGATGCCCTTCAAGCTGGGATGAGGAGACAGTGTCAATGGGAAGGAGCAAGGGAATACGGAGGAAGAGCAGGAGCGCCCTCACCAAGAAGGTCAGGGAGAAGGGGAGGCTGCCCTTGAGCAGGCTGCTGACGAGGTACGAGGAAGGCGAGAAGGTTGTCATAGACATAGACCCCGCCATCCACAAGGCCATGCCGCACAAGCGTTTCCAGGGCAAGGTAGCCACCGTCGTGGGGCAGAGGGGGCGCGCCTACATACTTGAGATACCGCAGAGGAAGACCGTGAAGACCATTATCACGACCCCTGAGCACATCCGGAAGCACCAGGAGGCGTAGAGGTGTCCGTCACCGAGAGGAAGGAGATCACAGTCGCCGAGGCCCGTAAGCTGCTTATAGACAAGGCCGAGGAGCTTGACCCCCTTCAGAGGCGGGTGCTTGAGTACACCATCAGGTTCAGCAAGCTGGACAGCGAGACGGCGAAGCAGCTCACTGAGGAGCTCGTGAACGACGCCGACATAGACCGGAGCCTAGCGGTGCAGATAGTCAACGCCATGCCGGGAAGCATCCCCGAGATACGCACCTTCCTAGGCAGGCAGCGCATCATAGCCGAGGACACCATGGCAAAGATTTTAGGGATAATTGAAAAATACCGGGTAGAGGAATAACTACCCGGAGACACCCCGCAGGAGGCAAATAGCCTGTATAGAGAGCAGAAGAAGTACGAGGAGTACGCCTACGTCCTAGATTATCTTCCGCACGGCCGACCGGGGGCGCCGCGTTCAAGCCACTCCGCGACCGGGGTGATCCAGCTAATAGGTGAGGACTACTTCACCCTACTGGAGGCTACGCCGAAGCGGGACGCCGAGTACAACATCCGTGACAGGATATTCGTCGGGAAGGGCGACAGGACCCTGGTGGGTCACATCCTTGGCAGGGTCACCTACGACGAGCTCACCTCGGCCGCCAAGGCCGAGCTGCCCTTCGTCATAGAGGAGATAGTTCAGAGTAACGAGAAGCGTTTCGTGGAGTTCGTGAACAACAGCCAGCCCCTGACGCCCAGGATGCACAGCCTGGAGCTGATACCCGGGATAGGTAAACGGCTCATGTTCCATATAATCGACCTGAGGGAGAGGTACCCGTTCGAGAGCTTCGAGGACCTCAAGGAGAGGGCTAACCTGACGGACCCGGTGAAGCTGATATCTCGGCGCGTCTTGAAGGAGCTCAGCGAAGAGGAGAAGTACTACATTTTCACCCGGCCCGCTTGAGCCGCGAAAACTTCAAGTATCACTAAATATTGGTTTTCACGGACGGCGATGAATGAGTATCTGATCCTGTTCGTCTTGTTGGCGGTTTCTCTGCTGATCCTGTTTCTCCTCGTAAGGGTGCTACTAAGGGTGAAACGGGTTGAACCTACGGCCGAGGTCAAGGTCGTCGAGCTAGAGCCCGGTGAGCATGTCCCCCCCGAGGCCACGTTGGAAGACGCCGAGGAAGACGTAGAGGAGAAACGGGAGGAAGAGGCTCCGCAGTAACAAGCCTCCAGGGAATTTACAGTATCTTTTTAAGAATCTACATAGGCTATGTGGTGAGACAAGCGATGAAGGCCAGCACTTTCAAGCACAAGAAGAACATGGCGTTCACCCGGCGCAAGTACATGGGCGGCGTCCCCGGGAGCAAGATCGTGAAGTTCACCATGGGGAACACCAGCGGCGAGTTCAGCCACAGGCTTGAGCTCATCAACCTCAAGGACGTGCAGATACGCCACAACGCGTTGGAGGCGGCCAGGATAGCTGCCAACAGGGTGCTGGAGACCAACCTGGGCAGGGACAACTTCATGCTCAAGATAGTGACTTTCCCCCACAACATAATAAGGGAGCACAAGAGGGTCAACGTGGCTCAGGCCGACCGCTTCCAGGAGGGCATGAAGAAGGCCTACGGGAAGCCCACCGCCGTGGCGGCCAGGATCAAGCAGAGGAGTCCCATCATCATAGCGGAGGTCGACGAGAGGAACGTCGACTACGCGAGGGAGGCCCTGAAGCGCGCCGGCGCCAAGTTCCCGGTGCCGACGAAGATCATCGAGTCAGAGATCTAGCGGCGTATCACATCTTAATACTTCTAAGCCATACGTTGATGTGAAGCAGTTGTACCATCTAGAGCTCGAGAGGGTCGTTGAGGAGATCAGGAGGCGGGGGGCAGACCGGGTTCTGCTCCAGCTGCCTGACGGTCTGCGGCCCCTAGCGTTCCAGATGGTGAAGGCTCTGGTGGAGGGCACAGGCGCCCAAGTGTTTCTCAGCGGGGACTCGTGCTACGGGTCCTGCGACCTGGCGGTGAACCAGGCGAGGGAGCTGTCAGCGGACCTCGTTGTCCACTACGGCCACAGCCGCATGGCCGTGGACGGCGACGTGCCGGTACTCTATGTCCACGCGGAGGTCGATCTGGACGCCGAGGCCTTGGTGGAGGAAGCCGCCCCCGTCCTGGGTCGATGGCGACGGATAGGGCTCGTCACCACGGTGCAGCACGTTCACATGGTGGACGAGATAAGGGAGATGCTCCGGGGGAGAGGCTTCACGGTGTACGTGGGCGAGGGGGCGGAGAGGGCGCCCTATCCGGGCCAGGTTCTAGGCTGCTACTACCGTAACGCCCAGGCGGTGGCGGGGGACGTCGAGGCGTTCCTTTACGTCGGCGGAGGAGAGTTCCATCCCAAGGGGCTCATCCTGAGCACCGGTAAGCCGGTGGTCGTCGCCAACCCGTTCGACGCCACGGTACGTTTGATGACGGGGGACGACCTGATTCAGCTCGCGAAGAGGCGTGTAGCCCAGATAGCCGCCGCCAGGGAAGCTGAGAGGATAGGGGTGCGCGTCTCCTCGAAGCCCGGGCAGCGGGCGACCGTGTTCGCCGAGAAGCTTCGGAGCAGGTTCGCCGCGAAGGGC
>CAYPNN010000231.1:0-3740 GCA_964412065.1 uncultured Candidatus Bathyarchaeia archaeon | reverse complement strand
CGATCAGTATCTTCTGCTTGAGTCTATCGACCTCTGACATGGCTTTACCGTCCGCCCGTGAGTATATAGCACTAGGTTCATGTGATCATCATAGGCGGATATGGATGCCTGGCGGCTACCCCTCATCCGTGAGCAGTCGAACCGCGGGTATGCTTCACGGAGTTCGGTGTCCCGCCTGCTGCCAATCTTCATATCGCCTGAAGACCATTTGAGATCATGCGAAGCCTCAGGACGTACCTGGAGAAGCTGCGGAGAGCCGCGCCGGACCAGCTGCTGACCGTGGAGGAGCAGGTCGACTGGCGCTACGAGGTCACCGGCCGCGTAGCCGAGATGGAGAAGAGGGCCGGCAACCCGGCCCTCCTCTTCGAGAACGTCAGGGGCTACTCCATGCCTCTCCTCATCAACCTCTTCGGGAACGTCGACAGGATACACCTGGGCCTCCACGAGGCGCAGGTGAGCGGCAGCCGCCTGGGCTTCTACGACGACTGGAACAGGCTGTTCGGCGGAGACCTCCCGCCGACACACGTAGACGGCGGACCCGTGAAGGAGGTCATACAGAGGGGAAGCAAGGTGGATCTGGAGTCGCTGCCCATCCCCCTGTTCTACGAGCAGGACGGCGGCAGGTACGTCACGGCGGGGCTGCTCACAGCCAGGAACCCGGATGACCCCGACGAGGTGAACCTGTCCTACGTCAGGATGCACCTGAAGGGAAGGGACAGGTTCGGCGTCAGCCTCCACTCCCGGGGCCACATGTGGCAGTACTACGAGCGATCCAAGGCCAAGGGGGAGCCGCTTGAGGTCGCCGTCATCATAGGCGCCCACCCGGCGCTGTACCTGGCCGCCGCAGCCAAGATCACGGACGAGTACAGCAAGGCGGGCGCCCTCCAAGGCGAGGCCGTGGAGCTCGTCGGCTGCGAGACCGTGGACGTCCCTGTCCCCTCCCAGGCCGAGATAGTGCTGGAGGGCGTGGTGACCCTGGACGAGGAGGACGAGGGCCCCTTCACGGAGTACACCGGGTACATCAGCGGAAGATCCACGCGCAACCAACTCAGGGTCACCGCAGTCACGAGGAGGCGTGACGCCGTGTTCCTCGCCGTGGCTCCCAGCAACTCCGCCGAGCACCTTCTTCTCAGCGGCCTCCCGAAGCAGGCGCGGATATCGAGGGCTATAATCGACTACACCCATATGCCGGCCCTGAAGGACATCGTGTGGCCGGTGTGGGGCACCCACTTCGCGTGCTTCATCTCCCTCGACGACGCCGTCAGCGGGACCCCCGGCCTGGCGAAGCACGTCGCCCTCCTCCTCTTGGGGCTGGACCACTACGTCAAGCTGGTGGCGGTCCTCCCCGAGGCCGTCGACGTCTCCGACGTGACGGACGTCCTGGAAACAGTGGCCCGGAGATGCGACTTCAGGGAGGGCTCGGACGTGGAGGTCCTGGGGGAGGTGTTCAGCCAGTGGCTGGACCCCTCCTCGCCTCAGGCGGGCGTCTCATCCAAGATTATTCTTGACGCCACGGGGCCGGAGATGGTCGCCGGCGGCGAGACAGGCTTCTGCGTCGTCAAACCAGGACTAGCCGACCCGAAGGACGTCCTCGGCGACGAGGCGTATGGACGGTGCAGGCTGATCATATGCGTGGACGACGACATCGACGCCAGCGACCACAGGCAGGTGCTGTGGGCCGTCGCCACGAGGTCCCAGCCTGACAGGGACGCCGTGACGCGGGAGGGGAGGATGGTCATCGACGCCAGGAAGGGGCGTGGCTGGACGGCGACGCGGGCAACGCTGCCCTCAACGTAGCCGCAGCCTCGCCTCCCTCAGTGAGCCTCCTCATGTCCTTTTGTTCTTCGCCGAAGTGGAACCTGAGGATGAAGTGGGTCACCCCGACGTCCATGTGACCTTTGATGCTCTCAGCCAGATCCTGGGGCGTGATCACTACTCATATGGAACAGCGTCCTCGGCCCCATGATGGGGCGGGTGAGGCGGGTGGCAGTCATGCAGGCGGTGATCAGCATCGAGTCCATCGTAAGGGACCACAAGTTCAAGGACCAGCAGCTGGTGGCCTACGGCTGCCCCCGGACATGCCCCCCGACTTCGTCGAGGGCGCCCGGTTCCTTCAGATGCACAACTGGGGGGTACCCATGCTCCAGGAGTTCAAGGAGGGGTACGACCCGAAGCTCGGGGAGGTGCTCGGCATGGACCTGAAGAAGTCGCCCCCTAGGGAACAGAAGTACCAGAAATACTAGTCCAACCAGCCCCCATACTTTTCCATTAACCCATCTGAACACTTCAACGGGGGTTCGGATCTCCCATGGGCTGAAGTCACCCAAAAAATGAGGAAAAGGGTTCTGTGCCTAACCCAGAAGGGTGGGGAGGGTCTTCTCAGCTCCTTTGGCGAGTACCAGCCCCAGTATGAGGGAGACCAGTGCCTGACCGAAGAGATCACGCAGGAAGGAGACGACGGCGATGGGGTAGCCCTTTATGAAGACGTTGACGAAGAAGTAGGTCGTCGCCATGACGAGCCCCGAGACCGCCAGCAGGACGACCTGTACGACGGTGCTCCTCTTCCGGCCCAGGCCGGCGATGAAGCCCTGTGAGCCGTGGGCGAGGACCGTCACGAACCAGCGCGGGTAGCCGACCAGCAGGTCCGCCACCACCGGCCCGATGACGCCGACGAGTCCCCCCACCTTGCAGCCGAAGAGGAGGGCCGCCACGTAGATGACCGTGTCGCCGATGTGGGTATAGCCTCCGGTGGGGGAGGGCAGCATCAGACCAGTCGTGCCCGTGAGCACCGCCGTGAGCGCGGAGAAGACCGCCACGACCGCGATATCCCTCGGAGACATCAGGAGCCCCTCGGCGCCCTCGGCGCCCGGCACCCTGCTGCTCATATACGCCACGCCCCCCATGAGGGCGGCGGCTATCACCGTCGCAGCTAGACCGACGGCTGACGAGGGATACCCCATGACGAAGGGGAGGACGACGACCACCAGGCCGGTCAACACGCCGGCGCCCGCGATCAGACCCCCGAGCCTCGGCCTACCCTTGAATATGGTGCCCCCGGACCACGCCGCTATCACGAGGCTGGCGCCGGCGAAGGTCAGGTAGAGAGCGAAGTTGACCTTGTCGGCGCTCTCCAGCGAGACCGATTGGAAGACGCTGTCGATCCCTAGAGACTTGAGTATCTCGGTCGCCTGGACGACCGCCCCGATCAGCTCCACTAGACCTGCCGATAAAGCCAGGAGCATCACGTTCTGCCGGATGTTGGTTTCCGATGACATTCACATCAAAACAAAATACTATAGTTTAAACTAATATATTTTACCTTCGTCGAGGATGCGACACCGTTACCCCAGGCACCTCAACGCTGCTTCCATCCGAAGCCGAAAGTAAAAGTAATGATGGATCAAAAATTCCGACGGAAGATAGAGTATCTCCTGGGTCACCAACTCCGTTTCTCGGGAGGGGGGACTCCTCGGGGTGTTTTTAGGGTTTTATTTAGTTTTATTTCTCCCCACGCGGGCAAGTGCCCTGTGCATGTTATTCGCATTTCTCGATGAAGTCCTCCCTGACGGGGTGGAAGATGTCCAGCATGACGAAGGGCTCATCGCCTATGGTGGTGTCACCATGCGGAACGTCCGCGGGTATACAGTAGAAATCTCCCTTCTTCACGTGGCGCTTCTCCTCGCCTATGGTGAGTATCGCCTCACCTTCATGGACCACGCCGATCTGCTCGTGGGGGTGGG
>CAYPNN010000230.1:0-3751 GCA_964412065.1 uncultured Candidatus Bathyarchaeia archaeon | reverse complement strand
CGATAGAGGTCGGCATAGACGTTGACATGGATCCCACGACCGGAGCCAGCAGCCCGGGATGCTTCTACAACGGGCTCGGGGTCGACTACGATGTGGTGGTCGAGGTGTCTGAGGGCTCAGTCGCGTCTGTGTGGCTGGACCGCTATGAGGCCGGTGAATGGGTGAAGGTTGCTGATCCCGGTGCCGACATCGTGGAGAGAACCGTCACAGTCAGCTTTCCAGTCGACACGCTAGGGTCACCCCTCAACTCAGGGCTGATGGTGTATCTAATCACCGAGGGAGGGCTGGACATGGCTCCAAGTTACGGTGAGCCGCCGATGACGTTCACTTTCCACTACATACCTGAACCCTACTTCGAGGCCCCCGAGACCGTGAACGAGGGAACCTCCTACGAGGTGGACGCATCAGCCTCCTCCTCGAGGAACGGCGCCGTCAGCCTGTACGAGTGGGACATCGACGGCGACGGCGTCTACGAGGAGAGCGCCCCAGGGCCCCTCACGTCGTTTGAGTTCGCGGACGACGGCGTCTACTCCGTCGGCTTGAGGATCACAGACGAGGCTGGTTTCAGCTCTGACTATTCTAAGGAAGTCACCGTCCTCAACACGCCCCCATTTAACGTGGGGTTCAGCCAGACGGGTGAACTGAAGGCCGGCGAGGAGGTGACGTTCACAGGCCAGGCCGAGGACCTCGGGGAAGACCTGCTCACCTACAGCTGGGACTTCGGCGACGGCGAGACCGCTGAGGGGGAGACGGCAGTCCACACATACACCGACGCGGGCGACTACACGGTGGTCCTCACCGTCACGGACGACGACGGCGCCGAGGCGACGAACGAGAAGGGCGTACAGGTGACCCCGACAAGCACAGGGGTGTCCGACGGGGAGGAGCCTGAGCCGGGTATAGATCCGCTGCTGGTGATCCTCGTCTTGATGTTTGGCTTTGGCGGTTATCTCATCTACGACTACTTCAAGAAACAGGGGAAGGAGCAGAAAAAGAAAGAGGAAAAGAAAGAGCCAGGGGACTTCTGCGAGGAGCACCCCGAGGTCGTGGAGGAGGAGAACAAGAAGTGCGAGGACGCCATGTGGGACCTAGACGAAGCCCTCGGCCCCATCGAGGACGACCTCGACGCGGCCCGGGACCAGTGGCACGAGGACATGAGGGAGGTGGGCCGCCTAATCATGGAGTGGGACATCGCCTACGCAGTCATCCAGAGCCTCACCAAGTCCGAGGAGGAGATCCGTAAGGAGGCCGAGAAGGTGCAGAAGGTAGCCTCCATAGTGAAGCCCGGCGCCAGCATGGGCAGGACGGCGTTCAAGAAGGGCGGCGAGGAGGCCATGAAGGAGATGGGCAAGCACATCGCCTCCGAGGTCGGGAAGGGCATAGCCAGCGAGGTAAGCCAGACCGTCGGCGACCTCCTCAGCCTCGAGGGCTGGGCCATGAGCGAGATAGGCATAGGGATCTCCAAGCTCATCACGGGCGAGGACCCCAAGCAGGAGGCCTCCGACATAAGGAAGGAGTCCATGAGGACCTGCACGCTGCTCCAGAGCTGGGTGGACCACACCCTCGCCCGCACCGAGAGGTACACGTACAGGACCCTCCACACCTGCGTAGACGAGGCGCAGGGCCTCATAGACAGGATCAACGACGCCCTCAAGGTGTTCGAGGACGCGGTCGCCGGCTTCCGGTGCGTCACATGCGAGCTCACTCCGGAGTACACGGAGCACATCCAGGGGATGATCAACGAGCTCAACGACTTCATGAAGGCGTTCGGAGACCTCATAGACCAGGTGGAGCAGAGGCTAAACCAGGCGATAGCCCTCTACAACAGGGACGACGTCTACGACAGCCCCTACGTGCGGGTCAACGTCCAGAACAACAAGATCCCCAACATAAAGAAGTCGCTGAACCAGAGCGCGGAGGCCAAGAAATAGCCACCCCCTCAAAATTATCAGCATAACCCAGCCGCGCACCCCTTCCCGAACGCGGCGAGAACGCCCCCACATCGTGAACGTGTCCCCAGAGGAGAAGCTGCAGGGAAACCAGTTCGAATCCCACCTCCCGCACCAGTTAACTATCCCGGTATGGGAAATCTGGTACAGCATAGAAGTGATATCAGGTTCACCATGATCGTAAAATATTAGGGGACCCATGTTCGTTAAACAGGATATGCTTAATACCTCTACGTCCTCCTGGAGAGGCAGAGTTAAGTCGCCACATCAAGATGACTGCAAGCATCAAGCCTATAACGATTGATTCATAACAGAATCCGGGGATGCCTCTAGCTCCTTTCGTCTCAGGCTCTTCTTTAACCACAAAGGGGTTTTTAAGAGAAGCGAGGTAAATATCTGTCTTACCTTTACTGCTAGTCTGTCCCATAAGGTACATCGTATCTCCAACAATCGAGATGTCCCATCCGGGCTCGTTTGCTTCCGTTCCCCAAGTCGAGTTTAATAGAAGAAGCCCACCCGAGTCGTATCCGAGGAGGATTACATCTTCATTTTTGGGGTCGTATCTGCTTGTTTCCCCCATGACGTATAGACGCTCATCATAGACAGCCATGCCGCCCTGTGAAGCATCATATCCTTCTCCTCCCCACGTATCTGACCATTGAAATTCTCCATCCTTATCGAATTTTGCGACATATATGTCCCATATCTTATCGGGGACATCCGCTTCACCCGACACGTAGATGCAGTCTTCATCGATTATCATACCCTTAACGATCATTGAGAAAAAACCTCCTCCCGCCGTAACGTTCCACATCCGGTTTCCATCGGAGTCGAGCTTAGCTAGAAACACCTCCGCGTTCCGTTCAGATCCCTCGACTTCTAGAAAGTGTCCAGCAACAATGAGCTCATCGTTTTCTATCACGAGACAGCGTCCGTATTCGTAAGTCGATGACTCCCCGAGGTTCTTTTGCCATATAAGTCGCCCTTCAGAATCGTATTTTAGGACGAGGATATCCTGCTCGTTCAACAACTCGGCGTCGCTGGTGGTTGTGCCAATGACGTACACATACCCGTCCAATACCTCAACGTCAAAGCCTTCGTCCCTCCCGGGCTCACCCTCCCAACCAATGCCACCCCATGACGTATTCCAGAGAAACTGTCCGTCTTTGCTAAACTTGATGAGAATCACATCCCAATCATTTTCAGAGACCTCGGCAACGCCTGTTACGTAAATGAACCCATCACATATAGCGAACTCGTTAGGCCAATCTATGTTTGGGCTTTCCCAAGTCACGTTCCATACGATTTCCCCCTTCAAGTTGCATTTGAATAGAAAAACATCGGATTCTTCGGTCTCAGAGTTCCAGGTACGACCTACCACGTATATATGATCGTCATCGACGACCATTCTCCTCGGCGATTCATAGTCTTCGCCTCCCCAAGTGGCGATCCAATTTTCTTCCCATGAATATTTTGGATTCACGTTTTCTTCCACATGGATGCTTATGCCTCCAAGAAGGTTGAAAATTAGGAGAAACACAATATGTACGTTGTGTTCATGCATTCCTACGACATTAAACAGAATTTTATAAACCTTATAAACATGACTTTATCCACAATGATCAGCTTTTCTCTACAGCGTAAAGACGCCAAGAAAAGCTTTGGGGAAAAATTTTGGTATCCACCTGCGGCGCGGTTCTAAACGACTCGGGCTTCTTTGTGGTGGGTGTAACCTAGGCCAGATAAAGTGAGGATAAAATCTTCGCCCCCCCGGATATTTACTCTGTCCTTCTCTCCCCTTC
>CAYPNN010000229.1:0-3759 GCA_964412065.1 uncultured Candidatus Bathyarchaeia archaeon | reverse complement strand
CGTGACGACGGAGCCAATAAATAAAAAAACCCGCTTCCCAACGCAGACGCCGGAGAGGAGCGTAGCCCCCGCGCATACTATGGCACCGTCCTCCACGGTGACTCCCTTGAGCCGCTTGGAGGCGGGGTAGGGGTCGTTGGTGAACACGACGCCCGGCCCTATGAACACGTCGTCGCCGATGACGGTGCCCGGCGGCAGGTAGACCATGCCCTGGATCCGGCAGTTGCGGCCTATCCTTACGTCCGAGTCTATGTGGCAGAGGGAGCCTATGGTTGTCCCGTCCCCTATGCTGGTGTTGTCGCCTATGTAGCTGAGGTGCCATACCTTGGCGTCTCTCCCGAGGGTGACGTTGCGGCCTATGCTGCTTCTTGACGACACTATCTTCACATCCAGCTGAATCATCGTGGAGGGTGTTTATATTCTCCCGGTTTCCTGTTCAAGTGATTCGATGCATCTCACGCGTGACGAGGAGCGTATGCTGGAGGGGGAGAAGGGGGGCGCCGTCAGGAAGAGCATGGAGCTGCTCGTCGCGCTCGGTGAGGTCTTCGGCGCGGAGAGGCTTGTGCCCGTGGAGTCGGCTCACATCAGCGGCGTCAGCTACAGGAACCTGGGCGACGCCGGCGCAGAGTGGCTCGAGGAGCAGGCGGAGCTGGGCTCACGGTGCCGTATCAGGGCGACGCTGAACCCGGCGGGCATGGACATGGAGAAGTGGGAGGAGATGAGCGTGCCCCCCGAGTTCGCCGAGGGCCAGGTACGCGTCATCGAGGCGTTCAAGCGGATGGGCGTCGAGCCCACGTGCACCTGCACGCCGTACCTGATAGGCCACGTTCCCCGCATGGGGGCTCAGGTGGCGTGGGCGGAGAGCAACGCCGTCTGTTTCAGCAACAGCGTCATCGGCGCCCGGACCAACAGGGAGTCAGGCCCCACGACGCTGGCGTCCGCCGTCACCGGCCTCACGCCCCTGTACGGTTACAGGCTGGACGAGAACCGTAGGCCCGGGAAGATCGTCGAGGTGGGGACGGAGCTTAAGACGAGGCTGGACTACAGCGCCCTGGGGTACGTGACAGGTAAGCTGCTGGGCAACGCCGTCCCATACTTCAGAGGGCTGGGAAGCCCCGACGTGGAGTCCATGAAGACCCTGGGCGCCGCCTGCGCCACGAGCGGCGGCGTCGCCCTGTGGCACGGAGAAGCCGTCACACCGGAGGCCGGGTGGGCGGCGGGGCATCTCGACGGCGTCGAGAAGGTGACGGTCGAGCGCAGCGACCTGGAGGAGGCACGTGAGCGGCTCGTATGCGACCCCTCGAACCCCACCTACTGCGTCGGCTGCCCCCACTGCAGCCTGAGGGAGATGGCTGAGACGGCTGAGCTAGCGAAGGGCAGGGACCTCGGGGGCAGGCTCTGGGTGTTCACCAGCCGAGGCGTCTACCGGGAGGCGGCTAGAGCGGGCTATGTCAATATCATTGAGGAGGCCGGCGGAAGGGTCTACAGGGACACCTGCATGGTGGTGGCGCCCCTCCGCGAGATGGGCTGGGAGGGCGTAGCCACGAACAGCTTCAAGGGAGGCCACTACAGCGTAGCCAACGGCTTCGAGACCACGATCACCACCCTGGACAAGCTGGTGGAGGGGGCTTCGAGATGATCCTCAGGGGACGAAGGGTGATGGGCGGCGTCGCTGAGGGAGATGCCCTGGTGAGCGTCGAACCCGTGAGCTTCTACGGCGGCGTGGACCCCGAGACGGGGTGCGTCACGGAGCCCGGGCACTGCTGCTGCGGAGAGAACGTCAGCGGAAGGGTCTTCGTGTTCCCGACGGGCAAGGGCAGCACCGTGGGGAGCTACGTCATCTACAGGATGAAGAAGCTGGGCACGGCGCCGGCGGCGATAGTCAACGTGGAGACGGAGGCCATAATCGCAACAGGCTGCGTCATCAGCGACATACCGCTCGTCGACAAGCTGGACGGTGACCCCCTGGAGGCCATAAAGACGGGGATGAGGGTCAGGGTCGACGGCGACGACGGGATAGTCGAGACCCTGTAACGGGTCCACCGTTAACGACTTAACGGCATACAGCTAAACAATCCATAGGTGACAATTTTGCTTGAGAAGCTTCAGCGGGAGCTAGAGCGTGTCGAGGTTTACAGGAAGAAGGCTATCGAGTTCAAGGGCCGGAGGTTCTCCGGACTGGAGGGGTTCAACCTCATCGATGGCATGCCATACCACGTCGTGGACGGTGTGCCTCACTACTATTACATCGTCGAGGAGGTGAGTGAACGTCTGTTCCTCCACCACGCACGGACTCTGGACGAGTGTGCCCTCGCAGTGATGGCGGTAACAGACATGAGCAAGGTAGACGTCATAGGAGCCCTGGAGGCCATGGCTATACCCATCTGCACGAGCCTCTGCCTCAAGACGCGGAAGCCCATGGCCGTCATCGGCAAACGGAAGTACGTGGACGACGTCTCCGGCTACACGCCTCCCGGCCAGATGGAGATAGTGAAGACGACGGGGTACAGCAAGACCCATCTCTACGCCAACGACATACCGAGGGGAAGCAACGTGCTTCTCGTGGAGCCCATCTCCAGCACAGGGGGCAGCCTCCGCAGGGTCACCGAGGAGTTCACGAAGAGGGGCGTCAACGTCGCAGACATGGTCACCGTCATAGGGAAGCCCGACTACGGGTACGAGGAGGAGATAGCCAAGGCGGGGCGTGAAGCCAAGACCCTCCTCAAGGTCCGAATCAAGAACTACGTGGAGCTGGAGGACGGCCACGGCTACTCCGAGACGCGTGTGGAGAAGACGGAGTGGTTCAGGAAGGCTGAGCCCACCGTGGATGGGCTGAGGGACCGGTACGAGGAAGCCATGACTAGGCTACTCTAGACCTGAAAACATAGCCCTGATACAGAGCCGGGGTATGGGTTCCATGTTTCCATCTGAGCCAACATTAGCCGATTACAGACTATAATGTCATAAATGCTTTAACGACAATATAGACTTGGTATCGGTATGGGCAACTACAGTCGCAGGCTTAACGGACTCCAGGCAAGGATGGAGGAGAATGGGCTGGACCTCGTCGTCCTCGGCGCCAGCCCAGATTTCCAGTACCTCACGGGCGCCCCCGTCGAGTGGAGAAGATGGAGGGATCTGACGCACCCGGCCGACGCTGTGTTCGTGCCTATGGATGGGGAGCCGATAATCCTAGCCGGGATGGGCTCGGTCAAGAAGGCGAGGCAGGGCTGGGTCGACGAAGTTAGGGGCCTCGGCATGTTCGAGAACCCGACGCCCGCGGTCAAGGAGATCATAAAGGAGCTGGCGGACGAGCCGAAGAAGGTGGGCATCGGCGAGTACACCTGGGGGAGCCTCACGCTAACCGTGGCGTCGAGCTGTAAAGGCGCCTCCTTCAGGAGCGCCGAGGGGCTCCTAGACGATGTGCGCATGATCAAGGAGCCTGGGGAGATTGACAGGCTCCGGAAGGCGGCGAAGCTCACGGAGGACGTGATGAGCCGCATCATAGACCAGATCGACGCCGGGGAGACCATGAGGGGCGCCGGCCTGAAGATAGAGACCATGGGCAGGATGATCGGCGCCAGCGACGTCAGCTTCCCATCCACCGCAGGCTTCTGCAGGTCGGGCAGCGAGCCCACCGACGAGGTCTTCAACTACGAGGGCGGTCAGGGCCTTGAGCCGGGCACCAGCATAGCCTTCGACGTGGGCTTCGTGCTCGACGGCTACTGCAGCGACTGGGGCCGCAGCGTCTACTACGGC
>CAYPNN010000228.1:0-3775 GCA_964412065.1 uncultured Candidatus Bathyarchaeia archaeon | reverse complement strand
AGGAGGTCGTCGGCGCTCTTGATGGCATCCACCAGCCTGACGACTTCCTCCGTGAAGGGCTTCATGATCTCCTCGCCGGTCTTCTTGGAAGCCGTGGTTGACACTATCTTCTTGCCTGCGCCGCCGAGGACGCCGGTTGGGGTGAGGTCGGCGGTGTCCCAGGGGAACTGCATGGGACCTAGGTTGCCGATGCCTGTGATGGGCAGGGGCCCCAGGTGTGTGGCCTGGGTGGTGTCGACGGCCTTATCCATCTTGACGAGGTGTCCGTGGTAGTAGAGGTTCATGCTTGTCTCCTTCTCGCCTGCGTGGCCGTCGATGCCCGGCGGGAACGTCATGAGGACGGTGGCGAAGACGTCGTAGTCCCTGCGGAGGGCGCCAGCCACCTCCATGAGTGCCGCGGTGTTGCCGCCGTGGCCGTTGAAGAACAGTATCTTGCGGGCGCCGTGGCTCGCTGCCGCCAGCGCCACCGAGAGCACGTAGTCTCTGAAGGCGTCGGGGGGCACCCAGAGGGTGCCGGGGAACTGCCTGTGGTGCTCCGAGACGCCCACGGGTACGACGGGGAGCACGGGGACGCCTGTCTTGTCGCCGACGGCCTTGCTGAAGGCTGCGGCGATGAGGTGGTCGGTGCCCAGGGGGTTGTGGGGGCCGTGCTGCTCTGTGCTGCCCACGGGGAGGATGACGGTGTCCGTCTCGCCGAACAGCTTCTCGGCGTCTGTCCAGGTCACCTCGGCTAGCTGAACCATGGTCTCACGTGATCATGGTGGTGCATTCGGCTAATATAAGCTGTCGATGTATGTATTGTTAGGAGCCGAAGCCTATCCGCGTGGTGAGGAAGATGAAGGTGACTAAGTGGAACGGCGTGAAACAGGAGTACGACCCGGAGAAGGTCCTCGACACCCTCAGCCGGTACGGCGTCACGGGCGGGGAGGCGGAGGAGGTGCTCGCCGATATCGAGTCCAAGCTGGTCCCCGGCATCAGGACGAGCAGGATCCTGAGGCTGCTCCACGAGAAGCTTGACGAGCGGGAGAAGACGGGCAGGCTGAAGCGGGACCTCAGGTCAGCCCTATGCATGATGAAGTCCGCGCCGGACTTCGAGGAGTACGTGAGGCTCGTCCTGGGCTCCGTCGGGTACGGCGTGAAGCCCAACGCGGTGATAAGGGGCCACTGCGTCGAACACGAGATAGACGGGGTTCTCGAGAGGGACGGAGAGCAGATATACCTGGAGACGAAGCACCACAGGAGGCGTCACAGCTACACGCCTTTCTATGTTTCTCTCTCGGCGAAGGCGAAGTTCGACGACATCAGGAGGGGCTTCGAGGAGGGTTTGAACGGCTACGACTTTTCCCGGGTGCTTATAGTGTGCAACACCAGGATGACGGACCACGCCAGACGTTACGCCGAGTGCGTCGGCATGGAACACGTCGGATGGAAGACCCCGCCGGGTGGGGGCATCGACGGCATGATAACCGAGGGCGGCGTCTACCCGGTCACGATACTGAGAAGCGTCGAACGGCGGGAGAGGGACGCCCTGTCCAACGCGGGGATAGTCACCCTCCGGCAGCTCCTGGAGTACCGGGGGGAGACGTCGCTGCCCGTCGACAGGTTCGAGGGCCTCAGGGGCGAGGCGGAGAGGGTGCTCGGCATCTAGTGGTTCATGGGGCTGGCCGTCGCCTTCTCGGATCAGTGGGGGAATAAAATATGAGCCATAAAATCCCGGCATGTTTATAGGAGTCTTTTGAGCGTAAGGCGTCAAAATTTTGGCGGATTCACCTTTTAGAAGCGTTTTTAAGTCGAGCGATGCAAATACGAGTTGTTTTCTTCTCTTTTACTCGATGGATTTGTGTCTTCCGCTAAACTTAAGGTATAATAGGAGTGCTTCTGTAGGTCTCATTGCCCGAGTGGGAGCGAGACAGCGGCTCAAGAAGCGTAAAGCCGTTGAAACGCTGAGCAGACGAGATGGGCTTCAAATGGGCAACTCGGCTTTGGCTGGGAAGCTACATCATCTCGAAGCGAGACTACTCGGGCGCTTTACTTTTATAAAAGCGACAGGTGCTGCAACGATACTAATTTCATGTCAAGTAAGGATGGATAAAGGCCGAGGCCCTCTGAATAACTTCGACCGACACATGAGGTTTTTTATGCTAGGCAAAAGAAATATATTTTCGGTTTTCCGATAATATTTTAGGAAAACCGAAGAAAGGCTATGAATCGATGTACCTAGAAAGGGTGCTTGGCAGCAAGACCAAGGTGAACGTCTTAGCGGTGCTGGTCCAGAGCCCGGATAAGGGAGTCATTGAGAGCGAGCTTGCTAAGCAGGCTGATGTAGCGGCGTCTGAGGTTAACAGGCAGATCGATGATCTTGTTGCCGTCGGGCTTGTCAGCCTCGTCCGTGTAGGCAGGTCTAAGGTGTATCAGGTTAACCGTGAGCATTTTCTTTTTGAGCCGCTTCGGCTTCTCTTCAGGAGTCTTGGGGAAGTCTACAGGGAGATCGGTGTTGTTGTCGCTGGGTTTGCTGGAGGCTTGGATGGTGTCCGGGCGGTGATTCTGGCTGGCAGCGCTGTTTCAGGCGGGATTAGGGAGGACTATGTCGGTGAGCCTAGCGACGTCGATTTGGTGATCGTCGTCGATTCCGGTGTCTATGTTGAGGCGGTTAAGGACGAGGTTTTGCGTTATCTTGGGGCCGAGGTTTTCCCGGTTTACGGGGTGAATGTCTACCCCATAGTTTTAACTACAGATGAATATATAGGAGGCTTATCCGGGGACGCGTTCATAGCGGCGGTTCACTCGGAGGGGGAGACCCTGTATGGGGAGAAGCCGAGGAGGTTTGGCTAGTTGGGCTCTGCAGAAGGCGGAGGAGTATCTGGAGTCCGCTAGGGCCAACATCGAGGCTGGTAGGCTGTTTCCTGCCGCTGAAGAGGTTTTCAGGTCTGTTGAAAACAGTCTTGAGGCTCTTCTCTATACTAGAGGCGTTAGGAGAATCGAGTATCCGGGTTCGCGGGGTAAGTTTACTGGGCGTCTCGCTTTGCAGTTCTTGGTTAGGGATAACCTTGTGAAAGCCGGTGTGGTGGAGCAGCGAGTTTATGACGAGTATATGAGACTGGCAACTGATCTTCATAGTGCCGGGTACAAGCCGGATACGAGGTTTAATGTTGAAGAGCTGCGGGAAATTTGAGGTTCGCGGAAGACTTGTTAACCAAGGCCAGATCGTTTTTACTTTAGCGATTTGCGTCCTGCTTATGGGGGTGTCCGGGTTTCTTATTTCTTGTATTTTTAGTTCGTGTTGTTATTTTCTGAGGGTTTCTAGGCGCTGTTTTAGGTTTTAGCCTTGATTCCTGTCTCTGTCGAGGCTTTTAGGAGTTCATGGTATTCCTCGGCTTTGGCTGAGAAGCTGAATCATCTCTAAGCGAGAACACTCGGGCATCTTGCTTTTATATGCGTAACGGGTGTTGCAACGATACTTTTCGTGTCCAACAGGGTTGAATAAATCCCCCCGCTTTCACGGAATGAAGTCTTTGGCGTTCAATTGTGGTATAAGATTTAAGGTCTGCTCTGACCTCTGCTGCGTACAGAAGAAAGGGAGTCAAGTGTCTCCCTGACCCTCAGCAAGTTCGCCTCGACTAGCTCACTCTTCTCTTTGCCCCCAGCCGCGTCGAGCCAGGCCTCCATGAGTCCCGCGACCTTCTCCAGATCCCGCCGCGCGTCCCCCGGCTTCCCTTCAATGATGCGCCTCAGCGAGGAGCTTAGACCGCTGACCGCCCCAAGGACCAGCTTATGC
>CAYPNN010000227.1:0-3788 GCA_964412065.1 uncultured Candidatus Bathyarchaeia archaeon | reverse complement strand
GGTGTCGTCAGCGCCGTGGAGACCAGGGACCTAGAGAAGCGGTACACGTACAGGCGGGACTTCAAGGGAGCCATGTCCCCCGACAGTCCCGGGTTCACCTACGGATACTTCAGGGACGTGTTCAGCGGCCAGAACAGGGCGCTGAAGCCGCTGCTGGTGGGCAAGGACGCCGTCGTGGTGGGGGTGAGCAACAGCGCGTTCCAGGACATAATCTACAGGGCGGGGCTCCACCCCAAGCGGAAGGCCAGCAGCCTCACCGAGGACGAAACCCGCGGCCTCTACGACGCCGTCAGGGCTCTGGTGGAGGAGCGGCTCAGCCTGGGCGGCAAGGACGAGTGGACAGACCTCCACGGGAGGCATGGCGGGTACACTCCCAGGATGGGCCCAAAAATGAAGGACAGGAGCTGCCCCCGGTGCGGCGCGGCCATACAGAGGATAGCCCACGGAGGGGGGCACGTCTACCTCTGCCCCGGGTGCCAGAAAGATTAAGACGTGGAACTGGGAATAAAAACATACTTTTAACTCATCCTCAAAGCAAGATGATAGAGAGTGTTTTCAATGATTAGAGGAAACAGGAAGAGGGCGCGGGACCTGGGCGTTCCATTCGACGGAACTCCCGGCCCCTACAACGCCATAACCGACGTGGAGGGCGTCACGGTGGGGCACTCCACCATCGTCACGGGGGAGGGCGGGCTGGTCGTCGGGAAGGGCCCGGTCAGGACGGGCGTCACGGCGGTCCTGCCCCGCGGCGGGGACTACGACCCCGTCTTCGCGGGCTGGTCCTGCCTGAACGGGAACGGGGAGATGACAGGCACGACGTGGGTGGAGGAGTCCGGGTTCCTAGAGAGCCCCGTAATGATCACTAACACCCACAGCGTGGGCGTCGTCCACGACGCCGTCATCGAGTGGATGAACCAGCGGAAGAGAAAAGACCCGTCGATAACGGCGCAGTCATGGTCGCTGCCCGTGGTCGCGGAGACCTACGACGGCCGCCTCAACGACATCAACGGCTTCCACGTGAAGAGGCGCCACGTCTATGAGGCGCTGAACGGCGCGGCCACCGGCCCCGTCGGGGAGGGCAACGTGGGCGGAGGCACCGGGATGGTTTGCCACCAGTTCAAGGGCGGCATCGGGACCGCGTCCAGGCGGCTCACCGACGATGAGGGAGGCTACACAGTGGGCGTTCTGGTGCAGGCCAACTACGGGTCGAGGGAGCTTCTCACCATAGCCGGTGTGCCCGTGGGCCGCGAGATACAGGACCTCATGCCCGTCATCAGCAAGGCGAAGGAAGGCGGCGGCTCCATAATCGTCGTCGTGGCCACGGACGCCCCGCTGCTGCCCCACCAACTGAAGCGGCTGGCGCGGCGGGCACCCCTCGGGATATCCAAGGTGGGCGGCGTCGGCAGCGACGGCTCGGGGGACATCTTCATAGCCTTCTCCACAGCTAACCCCGGTGCATACGGGAAGGAGAAGGTGTCGGAGGTGAGGATGCTGTCCAACGACAGGAACTCGCAGCTGTTCCTCGCCACGGTTCAGGCGACGGAGGAGGCCATCGTCAACGCGCTGGTGGCGGCGGAGACCATGACGGGCATCGACGGCAACACCGTGTACGCGATACCCCACGACAGGCTGGTTGAGGCCCTGAGGAAGTACAACCGGCTAACCACATGAATCAGGCAATCGCCAAGAAAGTAACGGGGTGACGCGGAGGACGGGGCTCGAACCCACATCCTCTATCCGGCCTCAGACGCCGGGCAGATGTAACGCAAATCGACGGGAGATAGCCCTAAAATTCGTTCAACCCGTATGCAGGATAGTTGGTGCTTGGGTCGCAGACACGTTGATTCATAGACTGTTAGGCTTGCCTTATTCAGAGACACGGCCCACGATGAGGACGTAGCCCCCGTGCTCCCTGATGAACTTGGACAGCCCGTCGTCCACCTTAGCCGCCCGCCTATACCGGGGGTCGCTGATCAGCTTCCACAGTATCCTCCAGTAGTTCTTCACCATGAAGGCGATCATCCCGAGCACTCCGAGCTCGCCGGTCATGCTTGGGGTCCCGGAGCTATGCACCTCGGACATCTCGACGATCTCGAGGCCCGACTCCTCGAGAAGAGTCCTCAGCCCCTCGGGGGTGAAGACGCCGTAGGTGGCTGGGTGCTCCTCCGCTAGCTTGAGGAACTCATCGGGGGCGGAGGAGCGGATGACGGACTCGTTCGCCCCCACCAGGCCCCCGGGCCGGGTGACCCTGACGGTTTCTCGGAGGGCGTCGTGCTTGTCCCCGGGGAGGGTCGTGATGACGGACTCGAAGAGGGCGAGGTCGAAGCTGTCGTCGGGGAAGGGGAGGCTGAAGACGTCGGCGACCCTGAACTCGACAAGCTCCTCCAGGCGCTCCCTCCTCGCCCTCCGCTCCGCCTTAGCGACCATGATCTCGGATATGTCTATCCCTGCGACCCTGGAGCCGTACACCCTAGCTACCTCGCAGGCGGTGTGGCCCGATCCGCAGCCGATGTCGAGGACGCGGGTCTCGGGTGTGGGGGCGCACATCTCGAGGAGGTCCCTGGTAGCCTCCTCCCCCCCGAGGTGGAGGGCGGGGATGACGTCCGCCATGCTGCCTACGAAGTCGTACCATTCACGGGTCGTGATCTCCTTCTCTTCGACGCTCATGTATCCAAAGCCCTCCTTCCGGGGCCAGACACCTCGTTTTATGTTTAGTGTCCTTAAAAATTATCCGCAAGACGGATGTTGTCAATCAACGTGTGGCACGAGGACAAGGATTCTAGCGCACGTTATACATCCGGCCCGGGCGCTGGTGCCGCAGTCCTCTGGATCATGAGTCCAAAGCTATTAGATAGGCCAGATATTACCCACAAATGTTCTCAATGTATCATTATATTACGTTAAACAACATGATTTAGGGATGTGAAGGTGTTGAAGTAGAGTGAAAGGAGAATTGAATATTAGAGAATACAGGGAAGAGGACCTACCAGCTCTCCAGTCTCTGATAATTAAGGCAGAGAATTTTGGGGATCCTTTCATGGATTCAGAGATGCTGAACATAGATAGGGATAGCATCCCTGATTTCGGCCGCGTCTACGTGGCGGCCCTCGGGAACGTGGTAGTCGGCTACATAGCCTTGAGAAAGAACATCTTCGCCTTGGTGGTGGACTCTATCATCGTTAAGAGGGAGCATCAGCGGAAAGGGATAGGCAGAGCACTCGTAGAGAACGCGAAGGCGTATGCGAGGTCGGAGGGTTTCAGAGTCTTGAGAACCGACACGGCTTCATTCATGGGGTACGCGATCGAGTTCTATCTCGCATGCGGCTTCGTGCCATGCGGTTATGTGCATCACGATTTTGGGTTAAACACTACACAGGTGCATTTCTACATCGATCTATCAGACAAGTGCTAGGTATTTTTATGTGCCGGGGATGAAATTTGAACCCACGCCCTCTATCCGGCCTGGACGATGGTGCCGCAAATCATCACGCGCACGTCGCCGGCTGCTCTGCCATCAATAATAACCATGTTTCTAACCCGGGTTGAGTTCTGATTAGTGTCTCCCGAATTCTTTCACATACTGCCTATATGATTTGTAGAGACATACAGAAATGAAAACAATGCTGGGGATTGTAAGGTAGCCATACGGTCTAAGAATTTTTATGATGATCTCAGATACCTTTGAGGTGTCTCTTTCTAAAGCATTCTCGTTGTTTAATACCACGTGAACTCGCCCAAACCGCCAAATGTTAACATCGATTCCGTCCCAACTGTTCGAGGAAATCCAT
>CAYPNN010000226.1:1804-3797 GCA_964412065.1 uncultured Candidatus Bathyarchaeia archaeon | reverse complement strand
GTCGGCTCCTCGTCGCCGAGGAAGTTGCCCACCAGGCCGACGCTGAACTCCCTGCCGTCGATGAACCTCTCCACCAGTATGGGCTGCCTGTAAGTCAGGAGCATCTCCTCGAGTTTCTCCCTGAAGGCCTCCTCGTCGTTCACCACGTTGTCCCAGTTGATCCCTATGCTGCTGCCTTCGTGGCTCGGCTTCAGTATAAGAGGGAAACCGAGGCCCCGCCGCATGGGCTCATCGGGGGACGCGAACACCTGGAACGGCGCCGTCTTTAGGCCGTGGTGCTCGATAATCATCTTGGTGGTTGGCTTGTCGAGGCCGACGGCGTTAGCCATTACCCCTGAGCCCACGTACGGGATGCCCAGCATCTCGCAGAAAGCCGGGACCTGGCTCTCCCTGCTCTCACCCCTCACGCCCTCCGCCCTGTTGAACACTATGTCTGGTTTCTCGAGCCTCAGGTTCTCGAAGCAGTCCTCGTCCGCCTCGATCAGCAGGTACTCCCAGCCCGCCCTCTCTATGGCGTTCCTGACGTGGTGGATGGTCTCCTCCGGCTCGAACTCGACGTTGAACTCGTCGTCCGCGACCCTCGTGTTGCAGCAGAAAGCCACCCTCAGCCTAGGGGACGTCGCTCAGGACCTCCTTGTAGATGCTCACAGCCTGCTTCTTGATGTGGCTGGGCAGAGTTATGGCCTCTTGGATGCCGAAGAAGGTCTTGTACAGCTCGTCCTCCCTGCCCTTTGCCTCGTCGAGGAACCTCTTCTCGAACTCCTCTACCAGTGGGCTCCTGTCTCCGTTCCTCCACGCCAGGTAGAAGGCGAAGAGCTGCTCGTCCCGCCCCCTGCCCGTGAGGGCATATGTGTTAACGTCGCTTCCGCCGAAGAGGCTGAAGTAGTCCTTCATCTCCTCGGCGAGCATGTTGCGGTTCAAGCCCACCTCCTTGGGGTCGAAGCCGGAAGCCTTGATGAGGAGGTACATCTTGCTGCACACGCTGCAGTCCATGCACCACCGGTGGTCTCTGCCCGCCTCGGTCTCCACGAAGCAGCTCATGTGATACTTGGACACCTCGGGGTACCGCTTGTAGAGGGTGTAGACGACGGCGATGTCGTTCAGGGGCTCGATGACGCTCATGGTGCGCACGCCGCCTCCGCTGAGCTGCCTGGTGATGAGGTCGATCTGGGTGGTCCAGATGTGGCACTGGTCGTAGGCGGGGTAGCAGACGTAGCCCTCCCGGTCGTGGTAGTACTCGCCGCAGCTCTGCTCGTTGCCGAAGAGGATGTACCTGCTACGGAACATGTGAGCGATGGGCAGGATCATCATGGCGTACTGGGTGCTCTGGAGGCCCCAGCCCAGCTCCGTCTTGCCCACGCCCAGCCTCATGCCGTCCCGGAAGTTGCCCATGGTGTGCTCTATCTTCTGAAGCTCCACGCCGAACTCCTTCATGAACCCCTTGGCAAGCTTGTCCTTGTGCTTCTCCTCGTAGATGAGCACCGGCTCCACGATGTACGCCGCCTGCGGGTTCAGGCCCAGCTCGCGGCACACCGCCCACGTCAGCAGGCTGTCCTTGCCGAAGCTGAGGCTCACCACGCTGGAGTCCTCACGGGTCTCGTCCTTGAAGGTGGGGATCTTTATCTCGTTGTCCTTGAACCTCGTCTTCAGGTTCATGAACTCCTTCAGGAGCTCCGCCGTGCTCGTGCCGTCCACGTCGGCGCAGCTGGGTAAGTCCATTACCATGTTCTGGAAGAACTGGGTCTGGAAGAACGGGGGCGAAGTGTTGAACTTGATCTCGTGCTTCCTGAAGGTCAGGGGGAGGTGGATAGTCTCGGCGTAGACAAGGTTGTCGAAGAGGACATCCTTGGCCTCCTGCGGGTACGCCTGCCATATCTCGTCGGGATAGTTCATGACGTACTTGGAGCCACGGAACAGAATCTCGAAGCCGCGGGTTGTCTGCCTCGCGTTTATGCTTAGGCCATTCACGTGTTTCGGACCTACTGTTCTAGAT
>CAYPNN010000226.1:0-1794 GCA_964412065.1 uncultured Candidatus Bathyarchaeia archaeon | reverse complement strand
GTTCTAGATCGGTGACTTTAATTGTTCGTAATATTTCTTTCTAAAAAGCAGAGGCCTGGAAAACTGGGCATGTTCACAGATAAATATAAAGAAATGGGCATTGGGGACACCGTTTTTACTCGTTCCAGAAACATCGAGAAATTGCTAGATTTCAGTAAACTCTGGCTCAAGTTCGAAGGCGGGAACCCGACGGGGACCATGAAGGACAGAGCCGGCTACGCCACCCTCCACCTCGCCAAGGGGAAGGAGTACGGCGAGATAGCGGTTGCCAGCTGCGGCAACTTCGGGGCCAGCGTAGTTCACCTCAGCAAGTACTTCGAGATCAAGCCCCACGTATACATACCGGAGAAGTACCAGACGCCGCGGATCGCCGAGATGGAGAGACAGGGAGGCGTGATCCACAGAGCCCCCGGGACATACGAGGAGCTGGTGGAGCTGAGTACACAGGAGGCAGCAGACAACGGCTGGTACAACGGCAACCCGGGCACGAAGGAGAACACGGAGGTGAGCCTGAAGGCCTACGAGTCCATCTCCCGGGAGATCTTCGACGAGCTGGGCTACGCCCCGGACGCCGTGTCTGTCTCCACGAGCAACGGCACCTGCTTCAGCGGCATACACCAAGGCTTCAGGAGGCTGAGGCGGCGGGGACTCACCGACAAGGTCCCGGTCATGGTATGCGCGAGCACAGACGGGGGAAACCCAATAGTGACCAGCTACAACAAAGGAAGAAGGAGGATCAGGGACCTGAAACCCAACGGCATCATGGAGACTCCTGTGAACGAGCCCATCGTCAACTGGAGGAGCCTCGACGGACAGCACGCGTTGGACGCCCTCTGGGAAAGCGGCGGATACGCCGTGGGTCTAGGGGACGAGGTGCTCACCGCGTTCAGCGAGCTGCTCTTGAGGGAGGAGGGGTTGTCCGTGCTCCCGGCGTCCTCCGCGGCTCTGGCGGCCATGGCGGAGTACGTCAAGGAGAAAGCCAGGCCGAAGGAGTCGACGTTCGTGGTGGTCTTGACCAGCAGGAATTATGGATAACGAGCTGTGTCACGCGCGAAAAGCAGTGAAAACCGGCGTTTCATGGGCACAAATCCCGCGAATCACGGCGTTTACGCCGGGTGAAACAGGGGTTCCGGTTTTGAAACACCGCGTCCACGGGGTTCCTTATGGTATACTTACGCCTTAGGGTCCAACGGTCAAAAATGAAGACGAGAACCAAAACCCTCCTGGTGATGGCACTCATCGTGGCCTCGATCCTCGCGGCGACGCCGGCTATTGCCGCCGCCGAGGACGACAACTCCCCCCAGCCCGAGGCTTTTGTTAATCGGGCCAAGCGCGTGCAGCGCATCCAGCAGTCCCTGAAGGCTAAGATACAGAGCAGGCTGAAGCTGGCGGAGCCTGAACCCATCGACCTCGACGACCTCAGCGAGGACGAGATCGATGACAGGCTCAGCGCAGCAGAGAACGCCCCGGCTGTAGAGGACGACGGCACGGCTAGCCCGCTGTGGATAGCCCGAGCCCACGGCTCCTCGTGGCCTCTTGGCGACGCGGACGTAGAGGAGTCCAACCTGGCGACCCCGGTAGGCACGGTGTTCGCGGCCACCAAGGTGAAGACGACGGAGTACGGCACAGTCTACGACATCGTCTGGGGCATAGTCGGCCACAACGGTGAACGCGTAGGCGTCAAGGGAGTGGCCGTCCTAGGCAGCGACGGCGTGTTCGTGATGAAGCTTCAGGGCGACGACCTGAGCCTCAGCGCCATCGGAAGGATAGGCAGAGCACGGCTCGGCGTGAGGC
>CAYPNN010000225.1:0-3797 GCA_964412065.1 uncultured Candidatus Bathyarchaeia archaeon | reverse complement strand
CAGCTCATCGTAGAGATTACCCATGGGTATCCCCGCTTCAACCCGGTTTTCCTTGATGAAACTGAGCCGCCGGAGCATATCGTCGATATCCAGTGACCGCTGGGCGAGCTCATCTATCTCGGCTGCCTCGGGGGAAGAGGCGAGCACCCTCATGACTAAGGCGTAGGTAAGGTCCCAGTCGTTGTTCATACCGCCTGTCCGCTTGTAGGCGAAGTTGAGTCTCTCGTCGAACATGGTCTCGGGCAGCTTGACGCCTGTAAAAGCCTCGACGAGGAAAGACGTGCCCCACGCCACAGCCTTACTATATGACCCTCGTACGTCGATTAGTACACCGTCGCAGTCGAAGACGATCACGTCGATCTCCGCCAGCCATGGCAGCCGGTCCTCTCTCACGTAGAGCGGGTTGCCTTCTCGCTGAAGCTCTATGTATTTTGGATTCATTCTATGACCACCTCCAGTGCTCGGAGGAACTCCGCAGCCTCTCTCGTCGGCGCCACAGTGACCCTGAGGCAGTTGTCGTACCCAGGGACTCTGCCTATGCTGCGCACACGCACCCCGTGTCTGTTGAGGCCGTCGTAGACCTCTGTGTACGGCTTCTCCGTGTCGAAGAGAACGAAGTTTGTTGCGGAGGGGAACGCCTGGACGCCCGGGAGCCCGTTGAGAGCCTCTACGAGTCTCTTCCTCTCCTCCTTCGTCTCTCGAACAGCCGCCTCCACCCTATCCCTGTTTCTAAGCACGCTGATCCCAGCCCACAGCGTCAGGCTCGACACCGGGAAAGGCGGCAGACACCTCTCGTTGATGGCCTGGGCGAGCCTCGTGTTGGCCACGGCGTAGCCTAGCCTCATCCCGGCGAGGCCGTACGCCTTGGAGAACGTCCTCAGCACAACGAGGTTCTCCCTCTCCGCGGCCTCCCCGGCTAGAGAGTATTCCCCGTACTCGGCGTACGCCTCGTCAACGAGCACCGGGCCTCTGAAGCCCTCCACGAGCTCCAAGACAGCCTCCATCTTGAACTGGTTACCTGTGGGGTTGTTCGGGTTGCACAGCACGACCATGCCTGTCTCATGGGACACCGCGTCCAGCACCTTGGTCGGGTCCAGGGCGAACCCGGGGCCCAGCTCCACCGGCCTGTACCCGAGACGCCTTATCGCTGCGAACCGCGGATACATGCTGAAGGTGGGCGAAACCGCGACCACCTCGTCTCCTTCCCTGAGCATGCCTGATACGAGGAGCTCGATCACCTGGTCGCCGCCTGACGCGACGACCAGCTGCCCCGGCTGAATCTCCAGAACCTCCGCCAGAGCCTCCTTGAGTATAGACGTCTCATCCTGAGGGTAGAGCCTGGGGTCGCAGCGTCTAGCGGCCTCAACGATAACGTTCTGCATGAACCCCTTTGTGAGGAAGAGGTTCTCGTTGGCATCCAGCTTGACGCCTGCACTGGCCTCGTACGGCTTGTAGGGTTTGACTCGCTCAGAGTCCCTGTAGAAGCCTTCGAGGGGCATCACCGGAACCTCCCCTCGACGGCCAGGCCGTGGTTCGGCAGACCCTCAGCGTCTGACAGCGCTTTAATGTGGCCTCTCACGTTCTGGAGGCCGTCCCTCGTCGACTCCACGACGGTCAAGGGCTTCAAGTAGTCTAAGACCGTGATCCCGGGGCTGATCTTAGCGTAGCCCCCCGTGGGTAGGACGTGGTTGGCGCCCATGCAGTAGTCTGTGGACGAAGCCGGCGTGTAGGGGCCGACCAAGACGAGGCCGGCAGAGGACACCTTTTCCGCCACCAGCCGAGGATCGGCGGTCATCACCTCCAGGTGCTCGGGAGCCAAAGCGTCGACGAACGCCACAGCCTTCTCCAAGCTATCCACCGTGTAGATGAAGCCGCCGTCCCTTAGAACCTCCTCTACGACGCGCCTTCTGGGAACCTCGGCCACCGATTCGCTCAGCAGCCGCTCGACGCCTTCAGCGACCCTGAGGCTGGTGGTGACTAGACCCACCAGCCCTCCCGGCCCGTGCTCGGCCTGGCTCATCATGTCCAGCGCGATGAGCCAAGGGTCCGCGGTGTCGTCTGCTAACACGAGCACCTCGCTGGGCCCGGCGGGCTTGTCGACGGCCACCGCGTCCGAGACGGCGGTCTTCGCGGCCGTGACGTACCTGTTCCCGGGGCCGACTATCTTGTCCACTCGGGAGATGGTCTCTGTGCCGTAGGCCATGGCCGCTATGGCCTGGGCGCCGCCCACCCGGTACACGTGTTCTACGCCGCATATGTCGGCCGCTACGAGGGTCAACGGGCTTACTTGTTTGGCTCTGCCCGGAGGCGTGCAGACGACCACCTCGTCTACCCCCGCGACCCTGGCGGGTACGACGTTCATCACCAGGCTGCTTGGGTAAGCGGCCTTGCCCCCTGGAACGTAGCAACCTATTCTGCCGAGGGGCTTGACGGTGCTCTTCACGTCGACGCCGTCCAACTCGACGGTGAACTCGAGACCCTTGAGCCTAGTGGACTCTACTCTCTCCAGCCTCCTCTTAGACTCCTTCAACGCGGCGACCTGGTCCTCCGTGACCGCTGAGTAAGCCGCCTCTACCTCGTCCGCGCCGACCTCTAACTCGCCCGGCTCAAGCCTGACCACGTCGAACCTCTCCGTGTAGTGTATCAACGCTGGGTCTCCTTCGGCTCTCACCCTGTCTAGTATGGGCTTAACGACTTCAAGTAGCTGGTTATCGACCGATACGTTGGGCCAACGAGTGCCCAGCAGATCCGTGGGGGGCTCTCTGTATACCCTCATCACGGCCCCCCGTTACCAGTCGCTATCTCCTCCAATGGCAGCACCTGCCTAGGCTCGTGTACCACGAGCCCCTGGGCGAGGGCCCTCAGCGTCGGAAGTATCTCGATGAACCTGTCCTTCTCGATGACGGTGTTCACGGCGCACCACTCGGGGTCGCTAAGGTCGCTGACGGTGGGCCGCTTCAGCGCCGGCAGCTGCTCCAGCAGGGGCTTCAGGTTGGTTCGCTTCACGTTGGCGAATATGTGAAGCTTCTTCGCTCCGTCCACCGCGCCGCGGAGCAGCGTAAATATGTCCATTATCTTCTCCCGTTTACGGGGGTCCCTAAGAGAAGCCTTGTTGGCGATGAGGAGGGCGCTGGTCCGCATCACCTCCTCGATTATCTTGAGGCCGTTCTGCTGCATGCTCGTCCCGGTGTCCACCACCTCCAGGATGGCGTCGGCGTCCTCAGGGGGCTTGGCTTCGGTGGCGCCGAAGCTCAGGTAGACCACGACTCTCTCGTTGTCTCCTATCCTCCACCACGGCGTCACGACGACGGGGTCAGAGCCTCCGTACAGCTCTCTGTACGCCGAGTTGGCCTTCAGATACTCCTTGGCGGCGTTTAGATACTCTGTGCTGATCCTGAGCACCTCGCCCCGCTCGGCGCATCTCCGGACCAGGTCAGAGAGGCTGTTAACCTCAGACAGGTTCTTGGGTACGGCGAGCACGAGCCGTACCTTGCTGTACTCCAGGTCGAGGAGGACCTCGACGTCTGCCTTGTTCTCTGCCACCCAGTCCCTGCCGCTTATGCCGACGTCCTGGACGCCCTCGCTGATGTAGGTTGGTATCTCCTGGGGCCTGAGTATCTTTAGCTCGATCCCCGGGTCGTTTATGCTGGGCCGATAGGTGCGGTCCTGTCCGCTGATCTGGTATCCAGCTCGCTCCAGGATCTTCATGGTGTCGTTTCCTAGGTGCCCCTTGGGTAGGGCGAACTTCACAACTGTCATGTCTGTCTCCTGTGGGTTGTCTGGGAGAAGCCTAGAGT
>CAYPNN010000224.1:0-3799 GCA_964412065.1 uncultured Candidatus Bathyarchaeia archaeon | reverse complement strand
CCCCTATCGTGTTGGGGTTGGTCAGCATCAGCCCAGCCGTCTGGGGGCCCGTCGCGGCAGTCAGGGCGTCGAGGTCCACCGTCCCCGAGTCGTCGCTCTGTATCTCCACCGTCTTGAAGCCCGCCATGTTCGCGCTGGCGGGGTTCGTGCCGTGGGCGCTGTCAGGGATGATGATCTCGGTCCGCTTCTCCAGCTCGCCGTTTTCCCTGTGGAACTGCCTCATGAGCATTATGCCTGTCCACTCCCCGTGGGCTCCTGCAGCCGGCTGCAGCGTGGCGTCGTCCATCCCCGTGATCTCGAGGAAGTACCCCTTGAGGGTGTGGAGGAGCCTGAGTATGCCCTGCGTCGTCTCGTCGTCCTGCATGGGGTGGAGCCCGGTAATCTTCGGGTGGGACGCCAAGACCTCGTTTATCACGGGGTTATACTTCATGGTGCAGCTGCCGAGAGGGTATATGAGGCCCGAGTTGACGCCGTAGTTCATCTGGCTGAGATGCATGTAGTGCCGCAGCACCTGTATCTCGGAGACCTCCGGTAGGTTGGGGGCTTCCATGCGCTGCAGGGTCTCCGGGACAAGGTTCTCGGGGTCCAGCGAGCCGTTTATCTCCGGCTCCAAGGGGGGAAGCTGGTACCCCAGTCTCCCTTTGTTGCTCAGCTCGAAGATCAGGGGCTCCACCCAGTCCGCCTGTCTAAACTTTATCGTCACCCCTCCACCACCTCCTTCAGCACGGAGACCAGCGAGTCTATGTCCTTCTTGCTGTGCACCTCCGTCACGCAGAACAGGCTGGTCTCACCCAAGCCGGGGAACTGCCTCGTCAATGGTATGCCCGCCTGCATCCTGTTCGCCCTGAGCTCCCTGTTTAGTTCGTCTACAGTGTTGTTCTGGAAGTTGACCGTGAACTCCTTGAAGTGGAAGCTGTTGAATATGGGCGCCCTCACGCCGGGCAGTTCACCTATCTTCCGCTGCGCGTACCTCGCCCTACTCATGATGGTCTCCCCCAGCTCCCTCATCCCGGTGGGGCCCATGAGGCTCAGGTAGACGCCCGCAGCGACGGCGCACAGCGCCTGGTTGCTACATATGTTGCTTGTGGCCTTCTCGCGTCTGATGTGCTGCTCACGGGTCTGAAGCGTCATTACGTAGGCGCGTCTCTGATCCTTCAAGGTCTCTGTGATGCCGATTATGCGGCCAGGCATCTGACGGATGTACCTGTTATCGTGCTTGCAGGCCAGTATACCGAGTAGGGGGCCGCCGTAGCTCATGTGGTTGCCCAGAGGCTGCCCCTCGCCGCAGACGATGTCGGCCCCGTAGTCTCCGGGCGCCCTCAGCACCCCGAGGCTCGTGGGGTCGACGCCCACCACGTACAACGCCTCGTTGTCGTGGGCTATCTCGCCGACTTCGACCGCGTTCTCCTCCACGAACCCCATGTAGGAGGGGTTCTCTGCGTAGACGGCCGCCGTTTCCCCGTCGACCTTGTCCTTCAGGTCCTCCAGGTCCATGAGGCCGGTGATCTCGTCGTGGTCAACCTTCTCCACGCTGAGCCCCGCCGGCTCGGTGTAGGTCCGGAGGACAGAGAGCCTATAGGGGCTCATCAGATCGGGTACCAGGACCTTAGTCTTCCTCGTGATCCTGCTGGACATGAGCGCCGCCTCACCTACGGCGGTGCTCCAGTCGTAGAGGCTGCTGTTGGCGACGTCCATGCCCACGAGTTCGCAGACCAGGCTCTGGTACTCGAAGACGCTCTGGAGCATGCCTTGGCTTATCTCGGGCTGGTAAGGCGTGTAGCTGGTCAGGAACTCGGCGCGGTGAACGACCTCACTCACGACGCTCGGGACGTAGTGGGGCCAGACGCCGCCCCCCATGAAGGGCGGACACCTCAGCGTGGTGTTCTCCTCTAGGAGACCGGAGACGTGGGCCTCCACCTCCGCCTCGGTGCTGGGCCCCGGGATCTCCAGGTTTCCCTTGTACACGAGTTCGTCTGGGATGTCGGAGTAGAGGTCCGCTATGGACGAGACCCCTATCTCGTCCATCATCTTCTCCTTTATCTCGGGGACGCTGTTCGGCAGATACCTGTGAATCTTACTCAACTCTGCTCCTCCGGATATGTCTAATATTCAACGTATAACCCATAGATAATCTTACCCCAAACACGTGGCTTCATGGGCAAACTATATACACGGCTCCGCTTCCATGACTGGGTGGCGTGATTACATGCCCGAGGTGTCCATAGACCAGGATAGATGCGTGAACTGCAAGACCTGTGTATCCATTTGCCCCATGGGGGTGTACGGCGACGAGGGCGACAGGGTCGTCGTCGCCGCCGAGGACGAGTGCATCGCTTGCATGGGCTGCGTCGCCGCGTGCCCGACAGAGGCCATAACGGTCGTCGAGTAGAACCTGTTTTAACACCGTCTTCACACTCCATTCTCCATGCGCGACTTGAGGGAGAGGATAATCGACTGGGTCGAGGAGAACCGGGAAGATTGCGTCAAGTTCCTCCAGGAAGTCATATCGATACCTAGCCCGAGCTTCGAGGAGAGGCGGGAGGCAGAGTTCCTAGCCGAGAAGATGAGGGAGTACGGCTTCGATGCATCCCGCGTGGACGAAAAATACGACGCATTAGGCACGATAACCGGGTCGGGGGGAGGCAGAAGCCTGCTGCTCAACGGGCACATAGACCACGTCCCCGTCGGCGCCATGGCTGACCCCTACTCGGGGCGGCTGATGGACGGAGCCGAGTTCGGGGTCACCGGACAGGTCGTGTACGGTAGAGCCGCGTGCGACATGAAGGCGGCGGTCGCGGCCATGGTGCTCGCCGGCAGAGCCGTCAAGGAGCTGGGGGTGAGGCTCAACGGGGACTACAGGGTAGCGGCGGTGGCCCAGGAGGAGGTAGGCGGCGCAGGAACCGTTTCCACCATCGTCGACAGCCAGTTCCTCGCGGACGTGGTCGTCATCGGGGAGGCGACGGACATGGGGCTGGCCCTCGGCCACAGGGGCTCGATGAAGTTCGGGGTAGTCGTCAAGGGCCGGAGCTGCCACGCCAGCGCCCCCGAGCGAGGCGTAAACGCCCTCTACAAAGCGATCAACATGATCCAGAGGATACGGGACGACCTCGCCCCTCGGCTGCCCAGCCACCCGATCTATGGGCGGGCAAGCCTCGTGGTAACCCAGATAGAGGTCAGCCCGAAGGCGTCCAACGTCGTCCCCGAGTCCTGCCGGTTCTGGATGGACTGCAGGAACCACCCAGGCTTCACAGCCGAGGACCTCTACGACGAGCTGAACAAGATGGTAGCCGAGATCAGGGCGGGGGACCCCGAGTTCGAGGCAACCGTCATCCCCACGACGCTGATCAACGGGAGAACGTTCTCAGGGTTCTACACGGACCCGGACAAGCACCCCGTGGTGGAGGAGACGGCCCAGGCTGTAGCCGAGATCATATGGAGGCCGGAGCGGGGACTATGGACCTTCGCGACCGATGGACGCATGTACTCCCGGCTCGGGTTACCCGTCGTCGGGTTCGGGCCCGGCGAGGAGAGGTTCGCCCACACCCAGCAGGACCACGTGAAGGTGAGAGACTACCTAGACACGATAAAGGTCTACGCTTGGCTCGCATGCAGGATCTGCGGGGTTAGCGAAAGCTGATAAGCCGTAGACGCCCCCTATCTCTGTGAAAGGGCTTGTCGGGTTACATGACTAAGATCAGGGACCTCACCACATACAGCAGGAGGGTGAACCTGGTCGCCAAGATCCTGGAGACGGGGGACGTCAGGGAGGTGTCCAGCAGCAGCGACGGGCAGCTGCACA
>CAYPNN010000223.1:0-3817 GCA_964412065.1 uncultured Candidatus Bathyarchaeia archaeon | reverse complement strand
TCTGAACCCCTCCCCCTTGGCGACGGCGCCGCTTCTGTCCGCGAGGGCGACGAACTTCACGGAGGGCCTGTCCATGGCACGCCTCACGAGCTCGCCGCCGATGGTACCGACGCCCAGAATCGCAACTCTCAGGTGTTTCATCGGTCCAACCTACAGGTACCCTCTGGCTTTCATGAACTCGGCGTTCTGCACAGCCCCGGCGCCGGCTCCCTTCTCCAGGTTGTCGCTGGTCAAGATATACGTGAACCCCTTCTCAACGATGGGGTTCTCCTGAAGCCGCCCCACGAGGGTCACCATGAATCCCTTCGATCTGTGGAGCTTGGGCTGGGGCATGTCCACCTCGTCGAGGACCAGGATAGGCCACTCGGCGTTGGTGGGAAGGTCTAGATCCTGAGGCTCAGACCTGAAGCCCTCCAGGGCTTTCCTGACGCCCCCTAGGGTGGCGGGTCGAACCGTCTCCACGTCCACCACCTCGGTATGCACCTTCTCGACGTATACCCGGGTACAGGTCGCATGTACCTCTATGCCGGCGTCTATGACCCTGCCGTCGACAAGCCTCCCAAAAATCTTGTTTATCTCCGCGACGACCTTACCCTCTTCGCCCTCGATCCACGGGTAGACGTTCATCTCAACCATCTTGCGGTAGGGTGAGTCCGCCCGGAGCCCCTTCTCTCCTGCCCCCGACAGAGACTGCATCGAGACCATCCGCACGCTCCTCACCCCGAAGGCGTCCTGGATGGGCTTCAGGGACATCGCCAGCCCCACCACCGTGCAGTTGGGACCCGGTAAGACGTAGCCTTTCCAGCCTCTGTTCGCCCTCTGGGCGTCCACGAGCTTGACGTGCCCGGGGTTCACCTCGGGGATGAGCACTGGGACGTCGTCCTCGTACCTGTACGCGGAGGCCGTGCTGAACACCGGAATGTGCTCAGCGAACCTTGCCTCAGCCTCCTTAGCCACCGAAGACGGCAGCGCGCTGAAGGCGAGGTTGTAGGCCTCTGGGTCCACCTTGTCTATGTTCTGTACCGTCGTCTCCATGACGTCGTCGCTGGGCGTCTCCTCGAAGAATACGGCGCCCTCGACGGCGTCCCTGTAGCTCTTTCCCTCGGACCTCTCCGAGGCCGCGAGGCAGGATATCTCGAACCACGGATGGCCCGCCAGGGCCTCCACGATATTCTGACCGGCGGCGCCGGTCGATCCCAATATGCACGCTCTCAGCTTATCCATTCTCTTCACCTTATGCGAAAAACTCCGTGTACAGCGCGGCGACGGCTCTCGGGATCTCTGCGTCGTCTACAGCAAAGCGGATAATGTTTTCGCTGTTGGGCTGCGTCGCCTGCTCGATGTTGACCCCGTGCCTGGCGATGCTGCCTGTTATGCGGCTGAACAGCCCTCTAATGCCACGCATACCGGAGCCGATTACGCTGAAAGTGCCCTTCCTGCCTTCCAAGGGGATCGCCTCCATGACCGCATCGAGCCCCATCAGCGTCTTGAGGGCACGGTCAGCGTCGGCCTTCGGCATCAGGAATGAGACCTGGTAGCCGGAGGTCGACAAGTATCGGATGTCGATGCCCTCCCTCGACAGCGCCTCGAAGACCCTGGCGTACACCTCGGTGGGCGTCAGCGACTGGGTGGGAAGCAGCTTCAGTCCGTAGAGGTTACGCTGGAAGCTGATGGCCTTGGGCCTCCCGAGGCTGTTCTCTATGTGGTTCCCCTCCTCGGGGCCTATGATGGTGCCCTCGTCTTGCGGTCTGAGTATGTTCTTGATCTGGAAGCGGATGTTTCTCCCCATGAGCGGGTTCAGCACCTTGTAGTGCGCCACCTTGGTCCTCTCCTCACGGAGCAGCTCGGAGGCCTCGACGTAGGTCAGGTAGGGGACGACCTGCGGGGGCGGCGCGTCACCGAGGATCTTATTGGTCTCCGGGTCTCCTCTCATCTCCGCCATGAACTTGGGGTCCAGGGTCATCACGCCGTCCGTATCCGTGTACTTCACCACCCTGCTGGCCTTCACGCAGTAGCCCAGACAGGCGGCCGTGTCGTCGGAGCCCCCCCGCCCCAGGATCGTGATCCTGCCCCCGTGGCTCCTGCCGGAGAACCCGGCTATGATCGGCACCCTCCCCGCCTCCAAGCAGGGAATGAGCGTCTCCTCGACCCTCTCGCACGTCGTATTCAAGTCGACCGCCGCGTCACTGAGGTTGTCGTCGGTAACGAGGAGTTCCTCCCCCTGGAAGCAGTTGCTATCGATGCCCCTCACCTCCAGGTGCTGTGACAGTATCCGGGACGAGAAGTTCTCGCCCCTCGAGACGGCGTAGGCGTAGACTGAGCCGTTCAGCTCGCCAGAGGAATTGATGTAGGATATGACGTGCTCCAACTTCTCCAACTCGCCGGACAGCTCGGATGGATCTCCATCTGAGGGCATGGCGCTCAGGTGCCAACTACTCAGATCCTGCATCAAGGACCCAAGATCGCCCTCCTCTGAGCCGCTGTCGTCGAGGGCCTTTATGATCCGGTCAGTCACGCCTTTCATGGCTGATACGACGCAGATGGGCACCCGGGACTGCTTAAGCTCGCTGGCGACGACGCCAGCTGCCCTCTCGAAGTCTTCCAAGCTCTTGAGAATGGAGCCGCCGAACTTCAGCACTTCAACTTCCATGTTTCACACAACCATAATCCACGATTCTCGCTGTGGCTCCTAGCTGAGAGCCTCCTCAATGCTCCTCAGGTCGGCGTCGACCACCTTTGGAGGGTTGGTGAAGCTGGGTCTCAGATCCTCCATGCCGCCCGTGTGATAGCGTACCGTTGTGTCGGGATCCTTGAGAAGGTGACCCGTTAGGATGCAGACCACCTCCTCGTCTTGGTCTATCACCGCGGCCTCGCGGAGCTTCTTGGCTCCGGCTACCGAGGCCGCCGACGCGGGCTCGCACCCTACGCCGGAGGCGTCCACGACGGCCTTGGCGTCCATTATCTCGGCGTCCGAGACACACTCCACGACGCCGTCGGTCTCACGTATAGTGTTCAACGCCTTCACCCAGCTCACGGGGTTACCTATCTTGATGGCGGAGGCCACGGTCTCGGGCTTCACGGCCTCGAGGTGGTTGAGCTTGCCTCTCCAGAGCCTGTAGAAGGGGTTCGCCCCCTCCGCCTGGATGGAGGCGATCCGGGGCGTCTTCTCGATGAGGCCCAGCTGCTTCAGCTCACGCAGCGCCTTGCCGAAGGCGGCAGTGTTGCCCAGGTTCCCCGCCGGGACCACGATCCAGTCCGGCGGCTCCCAGCCTCTCTGCTGCAGCATCTCGAAGACTATGCTCTTCTGGCCCTCCACCCTCCACGGGTTCAGGCTGTTGAGGACGTAGAACCCCAGCTCCATGCTGCTCTCCTTGACGATCCTCATGGCGTCGTCGAAGTTGCCCCTCACCTGGATCACTTGGGCGCCGTATGCCAGCGCCTGAGCCAGCTTGCCGTAGGCGATCTCTCCTTCGGGTATGAACACGACGGCCTTCAGCCCTGCCTGGGCGGCGTAGGCCGCCATCGATGCGCTTGTGTTGCCGGTCGAGGCGCACGCGACCACGCTCGCCCCGCTTCTCACCGCCTCCGAGACCGCGACCGTCATGCCCCGGTCCTTGAAGCTGCCCGTGGGGTTCTCCCCCTCGTGTTTCAGTTGCAGACGCTCCACGCCTATGTACCTTGAAACCCCGTCGCGTCTGTAGATGTTGGTGTTGCCCTCGGGCCGTGTGACTATGTAATCCGCTCCGATGCGAGGGTGGATGAGCTCCTTGTATCTCCAAACGCCGCTTCTGAACTGGCCATCCATGTGGTTCAGCCG
>CAYPNN010000222.1:0-3847 GCA_964412065.1 uncultured Candidatus Bathyarchaeia archaeon | reverse complement strand
CAACTACGCCGTAGGTTATAACAACATCGACGTGGATGAGGCCACCAAGCGAGGCATCAGAGTCACAAACACCCCGGAGGTCCTCACAGACACAACGGCGGACTGCGCCTTCACACTCATGATGGCGATAGCTAGACGAATAGTAGAGGCAGACAAGTACGTTAGAGACGGAAAATGGATACACGCATGGGGCCCAAAAATGTTCGTAGGCGGAGACGTCCACGGCAAGACCCTAGGCATCGTGGGAATGGGCAGGATAGGATCCGCCATGGTGCCCAGAGCGAGGGGATTCAACATGGACGTCATCTACTACGACTGCGTGAGGAATCCCGAGAAAGAGAGGGAGCTCAACATAGAGTGCAGGATGCTGGAAGATCTGCTACAGAACTCCGACTTCGTATCGATGCACGTCCCCCTGACGCCTGAAACCCATCACATGATCGGCGAGGATCAGCTCCGCATGATGAAGTCGACGGCATACCTCGTGAACACCTCCCGCGGCCCAGTGGTGGACGAGGAAGCCCTCTATAAGGCGCTCAAGGAGGGCTGGATCGCAGGCGCAGCGCTGGACGTCCACGAGAAGGAGCCCACCGACCCAGACAGCCCGCTGCTGGAGCTGGACAACATCATAGTCACGCCGCACATCGCCAGCGCCAGCGTAGAGACTCGCACGAAGATGGCGGTGATAGCAGCGACCAACTGCGCCGCGGTGATTAGGGGCGAGGAGCCGCCCAACCTAGTAAACCCAGAGGTCAAGAAAGTCAAGCCAATCATCTAACCCATTTTTCGAACAAGATCTCACTCAATACCCCTAGGGTTAAATGAACGAAAGATCTCTCGTGCTACACATTCCACTGTAACATTGGGCCGTTGAACCGATTTAGGGTCATAAAAAATCTATTTCGTCTCATAATTTTGAGACTATAAGCCGTTTTTATGGGTTAGAGGCCACCATCCCTATGCCTTGCACCAAGGACCTTGATCATGTCATCAACCATCGCCGGCAGATCGTAGTCAGGGCTCCAACCCCAATCCTCCCTCGAGGCAGAGTCGTCGATGCTCTTGGGCCAAGAGTCCGCGATGGCTTGCCTGTAGTCAGGCTTATACTCTATCTCGAACTCGGGGATGTGCCTCTTGATCTCGGCTGCGAGCTCCCGGGGGTTGAAGCTAAGCGCCGCAAGGTTATAGTCCCCATGGTGTCTAAGACTGGACATGGGGGCCTCCATGAGGGTGACGAACGCCTTGAGGCAGTCAGGCATGTACATCATCGGCAGCACCGTGTCCTCACCGAGGAAACAGGTGTACCTCTTGTGTTTGATGGCCTCGTAGAAGATCTCCACGGCGTAGTCCGTCGTTCCCCCGCCCGGGGGCGCCACGTTGCTTATGATCCCGGGGAGCCTGGCGCCCCTGATGTCGACGCCGTACTTCTCGAAGTAGTAGTTCCCCAGCAGCTCGCCCACCACCTTGGATATCCCGTACATAGTCCTGGGCTTCAGGACGGTCTCCTGCGGGGTCAACACCTTCGGGGTCTCGGGCCCGAAGGCGGCTATGGAGCTCGGGTGAAACACCTTGAGTCCGATGTCCTTGGCTGCGTTAAGCACGTTCATCAGCCCCTCTACGTTGATCTTCCACGCCAAGTCCGGCTTCTGCTCCCCAGTAGCAGACAGAATCGCGGCTAGATGGTATACGGTGTCTATGTCGTGTTCCTTGATCAGACGCCGCATGTCTTCCTCGTTGAGGACGTCGAGAATCTCAAAGGGTCCGTCCTGATCCGCGGCAGGTTGCCTGATGTCTGTGGCGACGACGTTTTCCCTCCCGCACAACTCACGGAGCCTAGGTGTCAGTTCTGAGCCTATCTGACCGAGAGCACCCGTGATCAGGATACTACTGGTTTTATCTCCCATTGAGCCACTCAAAGAAAATCATTAACTGGGTACTTATTTTCTTCCATATAGCCTGTTTGAAAGGCAAACAAAACGGGCTATCGTCTCACATATATGAGACAAAGGATCGTTTGATCGAAAACTGTTAAAGAGTATTCCGCGTTCGTCTCATTGAAGGTAGTCATATGAGAGACCCGACAGCGTTCCTCGAGAAAGAGTACAACGAGCTAGTGGAGAAGGCCCTCGACTGGAGGCTAAAAGAGGTTCAGGGACCGAGCGAGCCCGTGAGCGTCGTCGACAGCCGAGAGGTAATCATACTGTGCGCCAACAACTACCTCGGGCTGACGACGCACCCCAAACTGAAGCAGGCGGCAATCGACGCCGTGGAGAAGTACGGCGTGGGCTCAGGGGCGGTGAGAGCCATCTCCGGCACCATGGACCTGCACATGGAGCTGGAGAAGCGGCTCGCCGAGTTCAAGAATGCCGAGGCGTCCCTGACGTACCCGACCGGCTTCATGGTCAACAGCGGCCTTATCCCGCAGCTCGTCGGAAAAGAGGACGTTATCGTCAGCGACGAGCTGAACCACGGCAGCATAATCGACGGCGTCAGGCTATCCAGGGCCGACCCAGTCGTCTACAGGCACAACGACGCGGAGCACCTGGCTGAGGTCCTCGACGAAGCCGAGAAGCATAGTCCAGAGTACAGGCGGATACTCATCATAACCGACGGCGTGTTCAGCATGGACGGCGACATGGCTCACCTGGACGAGGTGGCCAAGCTAGGCGCGGAACACGGCGCCATGGTCTACGTGGACGACGCCCACGGCGAGGGCGTCCTCGGCGAAGGCGGCAGAGGCATCGTCAGCCACTTCGGCCTATCCCACAAAGAGGTCCACATCGAGATGGGCACCTTCAGCAAGGCGTACGGCACGGTGGGGGGCCACATCTCCGGCAGCGACAGCCTGGTCAAGTTCGCGTGGAACAAGAGCCGCACCTGGCTTCTCAGCAGCAGCCTCCCACCCCCCGTGGCGGCGGCCACCATCGCGGCCATCGACGTACTGGAGACCGAGCCCCAGCACGTCAAGAACCTCTGGAGGAACACCAACTACTTCAAGAAATCGGCCCAGGAGCTGGGCTTCAACACAGGCAACAGCCAGACCCCAATAATACCCATAATCGTGGGAGAGAGCCGCAAAGCCAAGGCCCTAGCCGACAGGCTCTACGAGGAAGGGGTCTTCGTGGTCCCCATAGTGTACCCCATGGTAGCCAGGGACCTAGCGCGGATCAGGGTCCAGATGCACGCCAAGCTCACGACGGAGCAGCTAGACTCCGTCATCGAGAAGATGGAGACAATAGGCAAGGATCTGGACATCATCCAGTGACCCATCTTTCTACTGGAAGAACGCTGTCAGGGGCTTGCCTTTCTTCTCCTTAAGCACCTCTGAGCACGTCTGCGGCGACAGCTGCCTGTACTCGTACCCGTAGCTCTTCAGCAGCCTCTCGGCTCCCCGGGCCAGCTCCGGGGCTACCAGTATCGCCCTCACCGGCCTTCCCTCGTCCATGTCTATTACGCCCATGTACTTCCTGAGCTGGTTCACCGCGTCCCTGCTGGCTTTCACTCGTTTTATCTCCACGACGGTGAGCCTGTTCTCCTTGTCGACGCCTATGATGTCGATGAAACCGGGGTCCACGGGCATCTCCTTTGTTATGGGTCTAAACCCCTCCTCCAGGAGCTCGGGGCGGTAGAGTATGGCTTCCTGCATGTCCTTCTCCGAGGCGTAGAGGCTGAACTCGCCGGCGTCCAAGAGGTCCAGGACCGCGACCAGCGCGACGTCCGTGAAGGTGATCTCCATGGTCTCATGCTCCTTACGCCTGTACACACGGACTACTAGGCCGTCTTCGTTGACTCTCGTCCGGAATAGGGAGCCGGAGGGCTGCCAGTTGACGGGGGAGTAGTCCTTGGG
>CAYPNN010000221.1:0-3848 GCA_964412065.1 uncultured Candidatus Bathyarchaeia archaeon | reverse complement strand
TCGGCTACGTGGCCCCTGTTGCCGTTCTGCTTCTCGTAACTGCGCTCAACGTCTTCCTCTATGTCAGTAAGTTCGGGATCGCTATGAGGGCCACCGCGGAGGACGAGTTCCTCGCCTCGAGCCTCGGCGTGAACGTCCACCACGTCCACATCGCCTCTTGGTTCATCTCGGGTGCCCTCGCGGGTCTGGCCGGCGCCATAATCCCGCTTCTGGTAAGAACCAGCATCGACTACAGAGATGTCCTGCTGGTGAACGTCATGGCCGGCAGCGTTTTGGGCGGACTCAACAGCATCACAGGCGCCATCGTCGGCGGGTTCCTGGTAGCCTCGACGAAGAAGAGCCTCACATATACTTTGATGAGGGTCTTGGGGACGTGGGTAGGCGCCTACGAGGAACTCATCCCCATAGTCTTCCTGTTCACCATCCTCGCGATAGAGCCCAACGGGATAACGGCCATCAAGTGGAAGGAGGTCTCCGTGCACGGGGTCAAGGAGTCTCTGCACAGGCTGAGTGAGACCATCCGCAACTTATTGACAGCGGAGTGAGGGTCGTCACCCCACTTCGTTTAAATCGGGACCCCGCGTATTTGTACTGCTATGCCCTCCATCACGTGCCCAGGCTGCGGCAGAGAGCATACGGTGGAGGAGTACGAGAGTGACAGGTTCTGCAGGGCCTGCGGCAGCCGTCTAAGGGTTGGGCGAGGGATGGGCGGAGGGAGCGCCGGGTGGAGACGGCTGTTCCCCTACGAGCCTTACCCCCCGCAGGTTGACTTCATCAGGGACATCCAGGAGACCGCCGGGAGGGGCAGCGTCCTCGTGGCCGAGGCGTGCAACGGGTTCGGGAAGACCGTGAGCGTACTCAGCTGCCTGCTCTCGATGGGTAAGAGGGTCATCTACGGCACCAGGACCCACGAGCAGGTGCGTCAGGTGCTCATCGAGCTGGAGAAGATCAACGAGAAGTCGGGGGACAGCTACACGGCCGTGAACCTTGCCAGCAGGGAGCACCTCTGCGTGAACCAGGAGTGCAGGGGCCTGCCGAGGAACGAGGCACAGGAGCTATGCAACGTACTGCGGAAGAACGAGGAATGCCCCTACGTCAGCGACCTGGATAAGCCGCCTAGGGGCCTACCCTGCATCCTGTCGAGGGATACATTGGTGAAGGAGGGGCGGCGTAGAGATGTGTGCCCCTACTATCTGGCTAGGCGTATGATGAAGGAGTCCAGGGTGGTGGTGGCGCCCTACCCGTACATTTTCAACCCCATGATCAGGCGTACCACAGGGCTCGACTTGGAGGGCCGGGTGCTGGTCCTCGACGAGGGCCACAACGTGGACCAGGTTGGCCAGGATATACTCAGCGACACCATGACGGAGCGGGGGTTAAGCGCCGCGGCGGAGGAGCTGAGGCTCATCGGGGAGTCGCCGCGATCCATCGAGCGCCTCGGCGAGCACCTGCTAAGAAGCGACCAGGATAAGCCCCGCCTCGTCTCGGCGGAGACGCTTCAACGGGACATGGAGCAGGCACTCGGGGTGGACATAGACGCGTTCGTCGCTGGCCACTCCGTCTACGTTGAGGCCGTCAGGGCGAAGAAGATGCAGGCAGGGAACCCGCCTGTCTCGTACCTCAACGGGCTACTCGGGTTCTTCGAGCTCCTCCAGACGAGCGTCAAGGAGAAGTACGTCGGCGTCTACACCCGGAGCTACTACGGGGCGCCGGTGATAGAGTACAGGTGCCTGGACCCGAGCCTGGCCGTGGCGCCCGTGGTGGAGGAGGCCAGCGGCGCCATAGTCATGAGCGGCACCCTGAGCCCGATTGACACGTTCAGCGAGATAATCGGCCTCGGAGACGCCGCCCAGAGGTCGTACCCCAGCATACAGAAGAGCAATAGGATAAGGATGGTCGTCGAGACCGGGGTGACCACAGCCTACCGTGAACGCACGGAGGAGATGATCGCCCGCATGGGCGAGGCGGTGTCCCGGGCCGTGGAGGCCGTGGATCAGGGCGTCCTCATCTTCTTCACCCAGCGAGGCTTCATGAACACCTGTCTGGACGTGTGGGCGTCCAAGGGGATCGTGAAGGGGCTGGACGGCAGGCTCTACCTGGGCGGCAAGCAGCTATACAGGGAGGGCGCGGACGCCAGGCGTAACAGGGACGTGGTGGCGAGGTACAAGAGGATGGCTGTGGGCGTCGGCGGCGCCGTTCTCTGCTGCGTCTTCAGGGGCAGGAACAGCGAGGGAAGCAACTTCCCAGGCGACCAGGCCAGGGGCATCATACTGGTGGGCGTCCCCTACGCCAACTACGGTGACCCCCTCGTCAAGGCACAGATCGGGTACTATAACGGGCTGAGGCGGGGCCTCGGGAACAAGTGGTACACCATGGACGCGTACAGGGCCGCGAACCAGAGCCTCGGCCGCGGCGTCAGGGGACGCGACGACTGGTGCCACTACTGGCTGCTGGACAGGCGGTACGAGGGGAGCCTCCACCATATATCCCGGTGGGCCCAGGGAGACGGCGCCGAGGTGCGCCGCGACGAGAGCCTCGCACAACAGACGTTTTAAACCCTCGACACCCCAAAAGATCAGTGAAAACCGGTGCCCGAGGGACATGTTCTAGGCGTAGACGGCGGCGGCTCCGCGACGCGGAGCGTCATAATATCCACCGGGGGAGAGGTGCTCGCCACCGCCAAGGCGGGGCCGTCCAACCCCATCACCATAGGCGCTGAGAAGGCCCTCGTTAATATCCTTGAGGCCATCGACGAGGCGTCGACCCGGTGCGGTGTACACGAGTTCCAAGCCAGCAGGCTGGGCGTAGCCGGCACAGACAGGTCCCGGCTGAGACAGGAACTCCTCGATGGAATGCGCAGCTCCTTCGGTGACACCGCGATAGTCTCGGACGCAGCCTCAGCCCTCGCGGGCGGCACAGGGTGTAGACCCGGCGTAGTCGTCATAGCCGGCACCGGCTCCATAGCGTATGGAGAGAACGGGCTGGGGGAGACGGCGCGGGCAGGCGGCTGGGGCTGGAGGCTGGGGGACGAGGGCAGCGGCTACACCATAGGCCTGAAAGCCATCCTGGCCGCGCTCAGGGCCCACGACGGCAGAGGCCCCGAGACGGTTCTTAAACAGAAGATTGTTAGCCACCTCGGGCTCGGAGGCATAGAGGGCATCATAGACTGGGTCTACGCGCCGGGCCGGGAGCCCAGGGACATCGCGTACCTCGTCCCCCAGGTCAGGGAGGCCGAGACGGAGGGCGACGAAGCCGCTGTGCTGGCGATGGCGGAGGCAGGCGCGGAGCTCGGGTTCGTGGCGAACGCCGTGATAAGGCGGCTGGGCCTGTCAGGCGGGTTCCCCGTATCCCTGAACGGCGGCGTCTTCAAGCAGCCCAGCGGATACATCATCGCCTTCGAGGAGGTGGTGAGGCGCGAGGCACCCGAGTGCGCGCTAATCAAGCCGAGGATGCCGCCGCTGCTGGGCTCAGGTCTCCTCGCCTTAAAGTCCCTCGGGGTGACCATAGACGAGGCGCTGCTCAGGAGGGTGGAGGAGAGCTACAGGGGGCTTGGTGAGGCCGATGAGTAGGGTGTCTGAGAGGGTGAACCCCCGCTCACGTGGCATCGACGCCAAGACGACGGCCGAGGTGCTTGAGATCATCAACAGCGAGGACTCCCGCGTAGCCGGCGCGGTGGCGAGGCAGATGGCCGAGGCGGAGATAGCCGTCGAGCTGATGGTCTCGACGCTGAGGGGGGGTGGCCGCATCTTCCTCGTCGGAGCCGGCACCAGCGGCCGCCTCTGCGTCCTCGAGGCCGCGGAGATCCCGCCAACCTACGGGCTGCCAGCGGGGAGCTTCCAGGCCGTCAT
>CAYPNN010000220.1:3546-3868 GCA_964412065.1 uncultured Candidatus Bathyarchaeia archaeon | reverse complement strand
GCTAGGACCCTCGAGGAGGAGGGCCTAGAGGCCATCGAGAACTTCCACGTCAGGGTGGGCTCCCCGATAAGGGTCATGGCGGCCCAGAGGCTCTCCACGGCGGAGGAAATAGTCGAGAAGCTTGAAGGCCGGTGCAGCGCCGAGTACAAGCTAGACGGCGAGCGGTTCCAGATACACAAGAAAGGAGACAGGGTCACCATCTTCAGCAGACGCCTGGAGAACATCACCTACATGTACCCCGACGCGGTCCAGCTGACGAAGACCCAGATAAACGCCGAGGACGCCATCATCGAGGGCGAGGCGGTGGCCTACGACCCGGACA
>CAYPNN010000220.1:0-3536 GCA_964412065.1 uncultured Candidatus Bathyarchaeia archaeon | reverse complement strand
CTCACACTGGAGCCTTACCTAGAGAGAATCAAAGTGTTGGTGAGCATAACCGTGCTGAATGACGTCTACAAGCTCGTCAAGCGCCTCGTCACCTCCGACCCCGCGGAGATAGACAGGTTCTTCCAGCAGAGCATAGCGGACGGCACCGAGGGGCTCGTCGTCAAGTCCACGGCGAATGACAGCATATACAGGGCGGGCGCAAGGTCGTGGCTCTGGGTGAAGCTCAAGCGCAGCTACCAGAGCAAGATGCAGGACACGGTAGACCTCGTGGTCGTGGGCGCGTTCCACGGCAGGGGCCGTCGGGCGGGCAGCTACGGAGCCCTACTGGTGGCCGCTTACGACCCCGAAGAAGATGTCTATAAGACTGTGTGCAAGGTCGGCGCTGGCTTCACGGATGAGAATCTGGAGCAGATACCGGGGATGCTTGAGCCACACAGGTTGAGTCACAGACACGCTCGCGTGAAGTCGCTGATGGACGCCGAGGTGTGGTTCGAGCCCACCGTCGTCATGGAGGTGCTCGGCGACGAGATCACTTTGAGCCCGCTGCACACGGCTGCCTTCGACGAGATCAGGGAGGGCTCGGGGCTGGCCATCAGGTTCCCCAGGTTCACTCGTTGGCGGGATGACAAGTCGGCTGAGGAGGCCACCACGGTCCAGGAGATCGTGGACATGTACAGCTCTCAGCTCAAGACGCTGAGCTAGCCGCCGGCGATGGGAAACGATATAGATTACCACCTATACTCTGTTTGTCTGCCATGATTGAAGACGTCCTCAGAGAGCTTGACGACCGCTACGCCGTCGAGAAGCTCAAAGAGATGATACGGATCCCCTCCGTCGTCGGCGACGAGGAGGAGCTAGCCCTGTACCTTCAGGACGAGCTGGACTCGCTTGGACTAGAGACGGAGCTGCATATGGTGCAGCCCGGGAGGCCGAACATATACGCGAGGCTGGCGGGGGCGAGGCCGGGGAAGAGGATGAACTTCAACGGGCACCTCGACACGGTGCCGGTCGTGGACGGCTGGGACACGGACCCCTTCACGCCGGTGCTGGACGGGAACAGGATCATCGGCCTGGGCTCCAACGACATGAAGGGCGGCATCGCGTGCATACTCAACACGATACGCGCATGCGTCGAGTCCGGGCACGAGTTCCCTGGGGAGCTCAGCTTCAGCGGCGTCATCGACGAGGAGGCGTACGGCGAGGGAGCCAAGGCGATGCTGAAGACGGACTACGGGAACGTGGACGCCATCGTCCTCGCCGAGCCCTACCTTGCTGACGAGCAGAGGCCCACCGCCCTGGGCATCACGGGGAAGATACTCTACAACATCCACGTCAGGGGCAGGGCGGCTCACGGGTTTAGACCCGAGCTCGGGGTGAACGCCATCGAGCAGGCGGGTGTCATCCTCGCCAACCTGGGCAAGCTCAGGATGCCGGAGCACCCGCGGTTCAAAGGCAACCACTCGACGCTGAAGATAGAGGGCGGCTACGAGAGGTACAGCGTCGTGGTTCCGGCGTACTGCAGGTTCGAGGTCAACAGGCTCACCGTGCCCGGGGAGACGGAGGAGTCGGTGATCAGGGACATGGAGGAGCTGGTGGAGTCCCTAGGATTGGAGGCCGAGGTAAAGGTTGACGTCAAGCCGCCGTACTACGCCTCCTACGTCATGGATAGGGACGAGCCGCTGGTCAGGGTCTTCGAGGACGCCTACAAGGAGGTGATGGGGGTGAAGCCCTGCTTCGAGTACAGCAGCAGCATAACCGACGCCAACACCTTCGCGGGCGAGGGCGGGATACCTTGCATACACCTCGGCCCGTTCCCGGGCGGGGCGCACCAGAAGAACGAGTACACCCTCCTGGACTCGCTGCCCCCTGTGAGCAAGGTCTACGCCCTGATGGCTGACAGGTTTCTCGGGGGCTAGCGTCCACCAATCAAGTTAAAGCCCGCATTCCATAATTCTCTTCGTCATGATCGATGACGTCCTAAGGCACCTAGACGACGGCTACACGGTGAGGCTTTCTGAGGAGATGATTGCGATCCCGTCGGTCACGGGGGACGAGGAAGAGCTGGCCCTCTTCATCCAAGGGAAGCTTGAGAGCTACGGGATGGAGACGGAACTCCGGTACGTCGCCGATGGGAGACCCAACGTCTACGGCGTGATGAAAGGCAGTGGACCGGGTAGACGCCTCAACTATAACGCTCACACGGACACGGTTCCGGCGGGGGGAGACTGGGACACCGACCCCTTCAAGCCGGTCATCAAGGACGGGAAGCTCTACGGACGCGGAGCCTGTGACATGAAGATAGGCATCGCGTGCAGCCTTAACATGTTCAAGGCGATAGCAGACAGCGGCGTAGGGTTCAAGGGCGAGCTCAGCTTCAGCGGCGTCGTGGACCAGGAGGCCACGGACATCGGCGCCTGGGCCATGATGGAGGAGCCCAAATGGAGGAGCCTAGACGGCGTCGTACTCACCTACAGCTACTGCGGCGACGAGACCAAGCCCATCCCACGGGGGCTCACCGGTAAGATACTGTACAACGTCAAGGTGAAGGGGAAAGCGGCGCACGGGTTCAGGCCGCACCTCGGCATCAATGCCGTCGAGGACGCGGCGAAGATCATCGCAAACCTGGACAAGCTTCAGCTTAAGGAGCACCCGGACTTCGGCACAGGCACCGTCTGCACGCTCAAGACCGAGGGAGGCTACACTAGGTACAGCGTGGTGGTGCCTGAGAGCGCCAGGTTCGAGGTGAACAGGCTGCTGGTGCCAGGGGAGAGCGTCCAATACGCAATGGACGACATGGAGAGGCTCGTAAAGGAGCTGAACCTGGGATCGACTGTCGAGGTGGGGGTCAAGCCCCCCAAGTACGAGCCCTACACGGCGTCGAAGGACGAGCCCCTGATGAAGACCCTGGACGAGGTCTACAGGGTGGTGATGGGTCGGCCGCCGCTCTACGAGCACGCCTACGGCATCACCAACGCCAACATCTTCCAGGGGGAGCACGGCATCGAGTGCATCCACATCGGCCCCCAGCGGGGGAACGCCCACGGCCCCAACGAGCACGTCAAGCTGGAGTGGCTGCCCCCTGTCAGCGAGATGTACGCCAGGATCGCCCTCAGCTACCTCACGTAAGGCTAAAAAGTAGCCGAGATGAAATGAGCCAGTGTATCGAGATGAGTGAACAGGTATCCTTCAAGGACTTCAAGAAGCTGGACATGCGCATAGGCACCGTCAAGGAGTGCGTCAAGGTGAAGGGCTCGGACAAGCTCTACACCCTCCACGTCGACGTGGGCGACGAGGTCAGGCAGATAGTCACGGGCCTGGTTGACTACTATACGGTGGAGGAGCTCACCGGGAAACGCATAGTGGTCGTCATGAACCTGAAGCCGGCCAAGATATTCGGTCAGATGAGCTACGGGATGCTTCTCGCCGCCGAGACGAAGGGAGGCGACCTAGTGCTCCTCACAACGGACAACCCCATCGCCGACGGCGCGAGGGTCACCTAATAGTTTTTATCACCCCACGTCAGAGCATTCCAAGAT
>CAYPNN010000219.1:438-3885 GCA_964412065.1 uncultured Candidatus Bathyarchaeia archaeon | reverse complement strand
CGTTGGCTCAGGTGCGGGGCTTCCAAGGCGCCGGGGTAGCTGCCACCGCCAAACACTTCCCCGGCAAGGCCAACACGCCGGTGGACCCCCACGTGGAGCTGCCGGTCATCGAGGGCCCCCTCGACGACATGTGGGACACCGACCTCGTCCCCTTCCGCGCCTTAAGCGACGCAGGCGTCGCTGCGGTGATGATCACACACGTCCAGTTCAAGGCACTGGAGCCCGTGTACCCCAGCACCCTCAGCCCAGCCATCATCCAGGGCCTCCTACGCCGCGACATCGGGTACAGGGGCCTAGTCACCACGGACTGCATGGAGATGAAGGCAGTCACCGACGCCTACGGCCCCGGCGAGTCCGCCGTCCTCGCAGCCAAGGCCGGAGCAAACGTGGTCCTCTTCAGCCACACCAGGGAACGCCAGGAGGCCGCCTACGACGCCCTGCTGAACGCCGCACGCAGCGGCCGACTGCCAATGAGGCAGGTTGACTACTCCGTCGAACGGATCACCGAGACGAAGAGGCGGTTCGCCGACGACCGGCGGCCGCCCCTCACCGTGATCCGCCGACCAAGGCACCTGAAAACCATGGAGAGGGCGGCGAGAGCCGGAACGGTGCTCCTGAGGGATTCGCTTGGCATGCTGCCTCTCGGGCCCGAGAACCGTGTCGCTGTGATCGAGTTCGCCTCAACCCTCGAAAAAGAGGGGGTGGAGTGGGGGAGGGAGACGGCTTTTATCAAGCTGCTGAGAGACAAGTTCCCTAGGCTGGAAGCCGCCCTGGTGGACCCGTCCGCGCCAACCGGGGAGCAGCTGGAACACGCCGAGAGGATCGTCGAAGCCTCAGACTCCCTGGTCTTGGCTACGCGGAACGCACACCTGTACCCGGCTCAACTGGACGCGGCCCGGAGGCTGCTCGCCGCGAAGCCCTGCGTCCTGGTCTGCCTGCGAAACCCCTACGACGCGGGGATCCTGGAGTCGGGCTCCGTGCTCCTCACCCTCGGAGACGCCGCGCCCTCCCTCAAGGCTGCAGCTGAGGCGCTTGCCGGCAGCTATAGGCCAACGGGCAGGCTTCGTGTCCCTCTCACCATGAGTTGAGGCCCACGGCGAGTTAGATGAAGAAACTAGATGATGAACTCCTCGCGCTCGACCCTGCGGGAGCGGACGCCCAGGTCGGCGACCCTGAAGCGGCGGCCCCCGTGCAGCTCCGCCTCGTCCTCCCCCATGTAGAGGGCTGCGGCGATCCGGCCGAGTGCGTCGCTCTTCATGATGCCGCTGCCGCTGGCAGCCCCCACGTATATCATGCCCGGCGCCGGGGCGACGACCGGGATGCCGTCGAAGCTGTTGATGGCGTACTGGCCCGCCCACATGTTCACGGGCCTGACGTCCTTGAAGCAGGGGAAGTACTCCACGAGCACGTGATAGATGCCGTCCGTGTAGTAGCCCTTCTCCGGCTGGGGGTCGTCCTCGAGGCCGAAGCGGCGGCCCAGGTTGTCGGCGCACCCCACCCAGATGCTCCCCTCCGACGCCTCGGCCTTCAGGTAGACCCCCGACTTGGGGAGCACAGTGAGGGGGAGGACCCCTGGCTCGTTCAGGCCCTTCACCTCGAAGAGGCCCCGAAGCCTCGGGTCCTTGAAGACGAAGATGTGCCTCTTCTTCGGCCTCATCATGGCGTCGATCCCTATGGGGTCTAGGAGCCTCTCGGACCAGACGCCTGCTGCCACCACCGTGGTGTCAGCCCTGATCTCTCCCTTGCTCGTATCGGCGCCCTTTACCGCGGCGTCCTGCCAGACGAAGGGCTCACCCGGTATGCCCAGCTCCTCCTCCGGCTCCAGGAGCAGCCTCTTCGCCTCGGTGCCGTAGACCACCTCGCCCCCGGCCTCGAGGAACATCCGCTCGTAGCACCGGACCAGGGAGTCCGCGTCTATGCTGCCGCACTTCACGCCCTGTATGCCCACGTCGACGGGTTCGAGCCCCAGTATCTCCGCCTCCTCCCCCCTGAACTTGGTGACGAGGCCCGGTATCATCTGGGTGAGTTCCTCGTCGAAGAACCTCAGCTCCACCCCCAGCCCCGCCATGGAGTCGAGCACAGGCCTGAGGCGGCGGTGCTGCTCCTCGCTGAAGAGCCAGAGGTAGCCGATGTGGCTCAGCTTCAGGTCGTACCCCAGGTCGCGCTGGAAGTGGGTGAAAGCGTCGATGGTCGAGTCGGCTAGAAGGTAGTTGGTCTTCGAGGTGAAGACGTTCCTGAAGGCCCCCTCGCTCTTGGCGGTGTTCCCCTGCCCGGGGCCGCCGAGCCTGTCTATGAGGACCATCTTGTCGTCGGGTCTCCTTCGCTTCATGTGGTACGCCGAGCTGAAGCCGAGGACGCCTCCTCCGACGATGAGGACATCACACTCCATTCATTGATCCCCAAATTAAGCGTAATTTAATTGACGAGGTTTCTGCCATGATATTTAACGTTTTAGAGTCACCGGCACCCACGACGACGCGTTCTTAAAGAGGATGCCGCGGCTTCAACGGGCCAAGCCAAACCTCGCCACAATGAACCCTAAGGAGGTGCCCAGCAACCCGAAGACGAAGCCGACCTGGGTCCCGCCACTCACGCTGGTTACGACCAGAACCACGACGTTGCTCTCGACACCGCTGAACCAGACGAACAGGCCGTGCAGGATGGACGCAGCCAAGGAGCCCGCCACCGAGGCGAAGAGCCCAACCACGAAGCCGCCTAGCCCTTCCTTGCTGAAGCCGAAGTAGCATCCCACCGCGAAGCTCACCGCGGCGGCGAAGACCTCCAAGGCTCCACCCCACACTATGAAGCCCAGGATGCCTCCAACCATCAAGCCGGACACCAGTATAGGGTAACTCGCCTCGACGGGCTTCAGCCACCACCGCTCCCCGTCCGCCACGTGGTAGACGACGGCCAACCCGGCGAGCCAAGTCAAGAAGCAGACCCCCCACAGGGCACGTGAGCCCGGGATCATCCCCGTCTCGGCTGTGTTGGTTATCACCGCCACGCTCCCCCTGTCAGCTATGAAGACCTTGTCCCCGATGGACGTCACGGCGATCTCCACCACGTCTGTCCCGGCGTCGTACACCCAGAGGGGAGCCGAGCGGGAGGTGTATAGGAAGTACACACGCCCCTCGGCGCCGAGGGCGACGGCGTAAGAGCCATATGGAGGGGCCCAGACCGACTCTATCCCCCCAGAGACTTTGAGCTCCCTCCCGGTCACCTCTCCCATAGTCTCTGTGAGAACCGACGCCCTGACTTCACTTTCATAAATGACCACCTTCGAGCCGTCGCTCGACATCGAGACGGAGACGACCGGGGACGCAGTCCCCCACTCCCAGACTATCTCGCCGTCCTCCAGGGACAGAGAGAGGACCCGCCCTCCCCCGGAGGGATCGCCTCCGCCCACGGCCACCCTCGGGGGAACAAGGTGGTATGCCACACGATGCG
>CAYPNN010000219.1:0-428 GCA_964412065.1 uncultured Candidatus Bathyarchaeia archaeon | reverse complement strand
ACTGAGACAGAGAAAGGACTCCATCCGTCACCCCCGTGGAGGACACCCAGACCGGGCGGGGCTCGCCGACGTCGAAGAGGTAGACCCTTCCAGATGCGTCCATGGCGGCCATGTATTTGCCGTCGAAGGATATCTCCGCCTCGACTGCGCTTGTACCCGTCGAGTACTCCCAGAGTAGCCCATCCCTGTCGGAGAGTAGGAGGATGCGCCCGTCAACAGAGGCAAGCATGTAGACGATGGGTGGAATCCCGCCCGACGAGTAGATCCCCAATATGCGGCCGCCCCGTAGCTGGTGGCTCCATCTAGGCGTGTTCAAGCCGACGCCGAGGGAGCGAAACAGGGAGACGGTGTGGTTCATGTCCATGGCGAGGACGTAGTCCCCCTCCTCGGACACTAGGACGGAGACCACCCCTGAGCCCCCCTTATAC
>CAYPNN010000218.1:1999-3887 GCA_964412065.1 uncultured Candidatus Bathyarchaeia archaeon | reverse complement strand
GCAGCATCGACTGGAGTTCATCAACGAGACCCTGAAGGAACTGGACCTCAGCTATATTCACCCGCTCCTAGAAACGACAACCAAGTACGCGATATCCACGGGCGGCAAACGACTGAGACCGTTAATCGCCATCCTATGCACCGAGATGCTTGGCGGTGACTATCGTGACACCCGCGACATGTTCTTGGCTTTGGAGCTGATCCATAACGCCACACTAGTCCACGATGACATAATCGATGGCGACATGTATCGCAGGGGCGAGCCTTCTCTCTTCTCTGAGCACGGCGTCAAGAAGGCTGTGCTGACGGGGGACGCTCTCCTGAGCATAGGTCTCATGTACGCCTCCAAGACGGGTAAACCAGAGATTGTTGAATGGTTAGCAAAGACGGCGCTCAATATGGTTCAAGGCATTACCTTCCAGAACCAGTACAAGCGTAAACTAATGTCAGTCGATGAATATCTCCACATGAACTACCTGAAGAGCGGCAGCCTCTTCGAGGCAGCGTCGGCTCTCGGAGGAATCATGGGGTCAAACGACCCGGAAGACGTTAAAAGACTGGCCAATTTTGGAAAATCATTCGGCAACGCCTACCAGATAAGAGACGACATCATAGACGCTTTTACCCCTCAGGGAAGCCTAAACTCGCCCAATAACGACCTCCTAAACGGTGACCCGTCCCTGTTGCTGCTGTATGCGGTTAACTCCGACTCCATCAACGAGGAAGACAAGTCCAAGTTTCTATCTGTGTACAGAGGGGAGAGTGGGGACCTCGACGTAGACCTAGTCCGCAGGGTCTACGAGGAGACCGGGTCGCTCCAGAAGGCCATCGATAAGATGCAGGCGTTTTCTAAAATGGCAAGGGGGATCTTGGATTATTACCCAGAATCTGACGCAAAAGATTATCTATATGAGCTGCTGGAGCAGTACAACTCAAACTTCGTCCATAGCCTAGATACGATATATTCAGATGTGATAGAAGCCCACTGAGATCGGAGCGGACAAAATGCGGTACATAGGGAAAAACCAAGAATACGATGTAATCGTTGTAGGCGCGGGGCCAGCAGGCTCGGCGACGGCAAAGGCAGCCGCGGAGAGGGGCCTCAACGTTCTTCTTGTGGAGAGAGAGCTTGAGATAGGAGTGCCCGACAAGTGCGGCGAGTACCTACCGAGTATCGACGAGATGAAGCGTCTCACACCCAAGGTTGAATATTTAGGCGAGTTCTTTGATCCTCCGAGTCGCTGCATCGTGAATCGTACAAAGTATGTGAAGTTTATTTTTCCTAACAACGTCGAGTTCTCCGTTCCGTTCAAAGGCGTCGTGTTAGACAGAAAAATATTGGATAAGCATCTAGCCAACGAGGCGGCTAGGGCGGGGGCCCATATCGCGCCATTCACCTCGGCCTTGAGTCTGTTAGGCAACGGCATCGGCGTAAGGGTGAGAAACGTCGAAGGCACGTTTGACCTCAGATCCAAGGTGGTCGTCGGGGCAGACGGAGCCTTCTCGTTGATAGCCCGTCAATCAGGTCTGCCTGTCTCTAAGGATCCACTCGACTACGCGGTGGGGTACCAGTACGAGATGGTGGGGGTGGAACACGACCCCGACTATGTGGACATGTACCTGGGTGAGGACATAGCGCCCGGCACCTATGCATGGATTATACCAAAGGGGGAGGACGTGGCAAACGTCGGCACGGGCGCGAGAACACCTTTCATGAAGAAGGGGGTAAGCATCAGGGACTACCTGAACAGGTTTATCAACAAGCATGAGGTCTCCTCGAAAAAGCTTTTAAACGCCGTTCCGACAGCCGTCAAAGCCGGGTACATCCCCGTCGGCGGCCCGTTGGAGAGGACTTCAACCGGGAACGTGCTGGTTGTCGGGGATGCGGG
>CAYPNN010000218.1:0-1989 GCA_964412065.1 uncultured Candidatus Bathyarchaeia archaeon | reverse complement strand
CACACCATCCCGACAGTCGGAGGCGGGGTGCCTCCGGGGATGATTGTTGGCAGGATAGCCGGGAACGCTGTGGCGGACAGCGTACTCGAAGGAAAACCTTTAACCCAGTTTGACGACGCCTGGAAAAGAGCTATTGGTGAGACGCTATACAACTCACTCCGTCTGAGAAGGATGAGCGATGTCATCTTCAGGAACAGAAGGATGATCGAGACCGTGACGAAGTTGGGCTGGGTGACGAGAGAGTCCATACTGAAGTTCATATACTGCGACGTCGACGCCTCCATAAGACTCATCGAAAAAGCATTAACAAAAATTAAGAACGGTTAGACACAGGCTTGCCGGGTCTCGACCATAAAACAAAGGGAGAAAAAAGAATCCATGTGGTTAGGGCGTGAAGATGGCTGAAACATACTCGGCAACGTTTTCAACCAAGCCTATCGCCGCCTTGTTCGCCAACTGGATCGCTGGCTGAGGCCATACCCCGAAAACTATTATGAGCACAGCCATGAACAGTGTGACGGCGAGCATGGGTAGCGGCGCCTCATGCACCCCATGGTCTTCCTCCGGCGTCGCCAGCAGGTTCCTTATCACGATCAGATAGTAGCCCATGCTGAGGGCGCTGTTTAGGACCCCAGCCACCGTGAGCCACATCAGGTCAGAGCCTATGGCGGAGTTGAAGAGTATGAACTTGCTGATGAACCCGTTCGAAGGCGGGACCCCTCCGAGGCCAAGCACCGCCACCACCAGGGTGAATGAGGTCAGGGGCATGGTTCTCCCGATGCCTTTCAGCTCGTCTATGTCCCTCGTCTCCGCGTGGTGTATCAAGCTGCCTGCCGAGAGGAATGCTACGCCCTTCATCAGGCTGTGGTTGAACACGTGGAGCAGCAGCCCCATTACCCCGTAGGCGGTTCCGGCGGCGAGCCCCACCAGCATGTAACCTATCTGGGCGATGCTGCTGAAGGCCAACAGACGTTTCAGGTCCTTCTGTCTCAGCGCGGACAGGTTAGCCACCGTCATGGTGAGGAACGCCAGCACCGCGATGGGCATCCTGAAGAAACCCGGGTCGAAGACCAAGAACAGGACCCTCGTCAACCCGTAGAGGCCTGTCTCTATCACTATGCCCGACAGCAAAGCGCTGACTGGGCTGGGTGCCTCGGGGTGAGCGTCAGGCAGCCAGGTGTGTAACGGGAATATCGCGGCCTTAACGCCGAACCCTACGAGAAGGAAGGCGAAGAGCGTCATCGTCCAAGGGGTGAGACCCATGTTAGAGAAGGCGACCGCGAAGGACGCGAAGTTCAGGCTTCCAGTCATTCCGTAGAGGAACGCCATGCTGAAAAGCAGGAAGGCGCTGCCTGTGGCGCTCATCACGAAGTACTTGAACCCTGCCTCCAGTGGGCCCCAGTTCTGCTTCATGAAGGCGACCAGCACGTAGCTGGATATGCTCATCAGCTCCCAGAAGATGAACAGCGTGAAGAAGTCGCCCGCCATCGTGACGCCCGCCAGCCCTGCAAGCAGGAAGAGGAATAGGGTGTAAAACTCTGTCAGCCTTGTCTCCCGCTCCATGTAGCTTGTGCTGTAGATGGCTACAAGCACCCCGAGGAATGCTATGCTCCCCGCCATGAACACGCCAAGCATGTCCACCTCGAAGCAACCCGAGAAGGGCGGGCTCTGGCCCCATGACGATACCACGAGAACGTGGCCGGCTGAAGCCTCCACCTGGAGGTAAAGCTGATAGACCGTGTAGAGGGACAGGGCTGTGACGAATATCGCCCAGAACTCACGGAGCATGAACCTGCTTCTCTTGGCTAGCAGCCCCATGAAAGGTGCGAGGACGCCTCCCAAGACAAGCACAAGCACAGGCGTGGGGATGACTAGACCTTGAAGGGCTACCATTTGAGCCGAATCAGCCTCCTTATGTCGAGAGTGCCGTAATGCTTGTAGGCGTTAATCACTATAGCCAAGCCCACGGCGATTACTGAGCCGTCCAAG
>CAYPNN010000217.1:0-3908 GCA_964412065.1 uncultured Candidatus Bathyarchaeia archaeon | reverse complement strand
TAATAGAGGTGTGCATTCAATGCATGTTGCAGGGGCCCGTGGCCTAGAACGGTTAAGGCGTCTGACTGATAATCAGAAGATCATGAGTTCAAATCTCATCGGGCCCACCACTTAAACAAGCGGAAATTGATCAATTACACCTATTAAAGAGACATACAACCCCATCCTCTATTCCCTGTTCGTGTTAACCTATGTTTATTTTGGTATTGTTATTGTTCGAGTAGATATACTCGCTCCACCCTTCATGAACCTCACAAAAAGTATATATTGTATATACGCTATCGTATTTTCTTAAGCCTTTGCAGGTGAGACAAGGATGGACATAGAATTACTCAAGAGACACCTAGAAGACGAAGACTTCGTAAAAATACTGAACCACTGTAGGGAGCCAAAGACCTACAAAGAGATGAAGGCAGCCAAAGTAAAAGACAGTAAACTATTCCAGATACTCAAGGAGCTCAAGTTAAATGAGGCTCTCTTCTTCGCGGACGGCAAGTACTACACTTCGCCCGAGGCTTTGAAGCTATTATAGGCTACCGTTCTCATTTCCATATTTCCTTTTTTTACACACTGATTTATATGTAAGAAATGGAAGCCCATCTAGCGCGACTTCGTCTTAGTGGAGATGGTTAACTCACCAAGGTTTTTATTTTATTGCGGGGGACGGTATTGGATGCCCTCCAAACCGAGCATATTGAGCCAGCTATCCTGGGTGAAGAGCCGATCCGACTCGTTATACGCAGACATAATCCAGCAGATCGAAGAGATCAAGGACCCCAACGCCAGGGATGTGCTGGATAAGCTGGCACAGCTGACACAGATAAACCAGGAGCTCCACATGCTGGGCTACATCAACCTTCTGTCAAGGATCACCGAGAACCATATGGCAATCGACGACGAGCTCATTCAGATAAGCGAGTACGTCGAGGCAATGGTCAAGGTCCACCAGAAGGAGGCCAGGAGCCTCGAGAAGATACTCTAGTACGCTGAATACTGACAAAGTAATAAATGCCGTTCTCCGTTGTTCCATGTGGGATGCGTAGAGGCTATAGACACTTCCATGACCGTATGCTGGCGAAGGCAAGGAAGCTCGTCCGGAACGGAAGGGTGGAGCGCCTCGAAGGCGAGAGGTTCAACGTAATAGGCGACCACGGGACGTACAACGTGGTGCAGACGCCTGACGGAGGCTTCTCGTGTACATGCCCCGGGTTCCGCGACAAAGGCAAGTGCAGTCACTGCACAGCCGTTAGCATGGTGCTGGGTAAGACCCGAATATAGAGGGGCTTCCCTGGGTGTTCTCGACTCTCATTAGCTCGATGAGACCCAGTTCAGCCCGTCAAGTGCATGAAAGAAACTAAATGAGGTTTCGTCTAGCTCAACAATCATGTAAACCTTGCCTAGTTTACTTTTTATTGAGCCGATCAGGTAAGTCTAGAGGAATTTGCCGAACAACTCAGCTTTAGACGTCTCGCCGGCGGAGCAGAGCTTCGTCAACGCCGTGATTTATTATAAGAGAGAGCTGATGCTGGTGGATGAAGGCGAGAAGGCGACCAACCACTTCACAGATAGGCAGAGGAAGGCTCTTGTGAAGGCTGGCATACTCGTCAGGGTATACGGAAAGAGGGGTTGCCGCCTCTATCTCTCCAACAAGGCGAGGCGGGTCCTTGAAGAGGTTGAGCCCATCCTCCTCGGGTAGGCCTAGGCTCTTTTCAGCACGCGGCCAGGCGTAGCACCCGTGTGTTTCCCGTTCTCAACGACAGCCTCACCGTTCACGAAGACGTACTCGACTCCCTCCGGGTGGCGCCTCGTCTCTATCTCGTCCCCAAGTATATTGAGGCCGGGCAGGTCCATGAGGACGATGTCGGCGTAGGCCCCCTCCTTGAGGACTCCTCGGCCCTCCAGGTTGTGCACCCTCGCAGCCATGGTCGCGGTCTTCTGGACGGCTTCCTCCAGCGTGAAGAGGCTGCTGTCCCTCACGTACTTTATGTAGAACATGGGGAACGCGCTGAAGGTGTTGATGCCGGGGAAGGTGTAGGGCGGGTTCTTCATCTCCCACTCGGTGTCGAAGACGCTGGTGTCCAGCCCCACCATGCCTTTGGGGTGGGTGTAGTACTGTAGTGCCCACGTCCTAGGCTCCAGCTGCCCCGTGACCCCGCGGGCGTCAGGGTCCTCGGCGATGATGTCCATCCACGTGTCCCACTCGTCGGCTCCCCGCTCCGCGGCTACCTCCCTTATGCTCTTGCCTTCGACGCCGGGAACCTTGCTCTTGAGGACGTGTATATTCTCGGCCCACCTGGGGTTCGTGTTGGGGTTGTAGCCCACTCTGATGAACCACTTGCCGCGGCGTATCGCGTCCTTGACCTCCTCCCTGAAGTCGTCGACCTTGAGCCACTTGGCGAAGGCCTCGCGGCTCCCAAGCTCCCTGAGCCAGGGCGCGTAGAGGCTGCAGAGGTAGGGCATCACGGCGAAGCCGCTGCGGGTCATCTGGGGGATGGCGTCCCAGGTTACGTCGAGGTCGCCTCCGCTCTCCCTCGTTATCGTTTCCATGGTGGCTTTGAGGTTGGCTGCCTCTAGCTCTTCGGGCGCCGTCGGGTATATCTGCCACCCCGTGCTCAGGTGTGCGTAGTGGAGCCTGACGCCTGTCTTCTTGTAGACGTCGACACACTCCATGAGGGCCGTTATCTTCTCGTTAGGCACGTGTCCGGCTGCGATGCCGCGTCTCCTCCCAGTCCGCCTCTAGTGGGGGCAGTATATGCCGCCGTACTCCTTGAGCACCGAGACTCCGTCGATGATCTCCTCGTGGGCTGCGAAGACGTCGGGATCGTAGTCGAGGCCCGTGCTCATTCCGATGCAGCCTTCCTTCATGGCCTGATAGATATGCTCCCTCATCTCGGCCAACTCCTCCTCGGTGCCGTGACGCTTGTAGTCGAGGCCCATCACCTTGGTGCGTACGCTGCCGTGGCCGATGAGGGGCGCGTAGTTCATGCTGACGCCGACGTCCTCCACCTTCTTAAAGAAGCCCTCCATACTGTCCCAGTCGAGCTTCCAACCGAAGTACTCCTCCATCCACTCGTTTATCTGCTCCAGCGGATAGTAGGGAAGCCTCGGGTAGTACTTGTATGGGTCTAGCTCCGGCAGGTGGTCCGTAAGCATCCTGGGCACCCTTATGTGCTCTCCCAAAGGCGCGGGGCTGCCTCCGCACTCGCCGCCCACGAAGGTGGTGACCCCCTGCATCACGTAGCTCTCTGCCTTGGGGAACCACAGCAGGGTCCAGTCGGCGTGGCTGTGGGCGTCTATGAACCCGGGGGTAGCAGTGAGGACCTTGGCGTCCACCGTCTTGACGGCGTCGCCCTTCACCTTACCTACGGCCGCGACTTTGTCGCCTTTGACTCCTATTGAGCCCTTGTAGGCTTTCTTGCCTGTGCCATCGACGATGGTCGCGTCCTTGATCAGAACATCGTACTCGTCCAAAAGAATCTCCTCGCCATGTAATGGGTTTCAGAGAATATAACGTTTAGAAGAGGCTGAGGGACTCTACTCTAGAGCCTTAAAGACCTCGATGCCGAGGCTCCCAGCCTCGATCTCCTCGAACTCGTAGCGCACCCTGAGAACCGGCTTGTCGACCTCCAGGTATCGCCGGAGGTCCGTGGGGGTCCCCATGAGTACGATGTCGCAGGGAACTGCGTTTATGATCTCCTCCAGCTCCTTCATCTGGTGGGGGCTGTAGCCGACGGCGGGCAGCAGCTTACCCAGATGAGGCCAGCGCCTGTAGACCTCCTTTATGGTGCCCTTGGTGTAGGGCCGCGGGTCGACGATGTCGGCTCCCTTCTCCATGGCCTTGATGGTGGCTGCGCCGTACTTCATCTCGCCGTGGGTGAGGGTTGGCCCGTCCTCGATGACCAGCACCC
>CAYPNN010000216.1:0-3928 GCA_964412065.1 uncultured Candidatus Bathyarchaeia archaeon | reverse complement strand
CACTTAGACGCCGTCGACAGGGACGGCAACATGCTGGCGGCTACGCCCAGCGGGGGCTGGATAAGGACCAGCCCACTGGTGCCGGGCCTCGGCTTCCCGCTGGGAACCAGAGTCCAGTTCATGCACCTCGACCCCAGCCACGTCGAGTGCCTGGAGCCTGGGAAGAAGCCGAGCACCACGCTGACGCCGAGCCTCGCCATGAAGGATGGACGGCAGTACATGGTGTTCGGGACCCCGGGCGGGGACAGGCAGGACCAGTGGACCCTCCAGTTCTTCCTCAACCACGTCGAGTTCGGGATGAACGTCCAGGAGGCGCTTGACGCCCCCACGGTCCACACAAGCCACTTTCCCGGCAGCTTCTGGCCCCACACCGTGAGGCCCGGGGAGGTCAGCGTCGAGCCCAGGATACCCGGCGACGTGGTCTCGGGCCTGAGGGAGAAGGGCCACAGGATAGTGGTGAGCCGCCCGTGGAGCCACGGCAGGTGCCTCGCCATAAGGTACGACCCCGACACCGGGGTGATGTTCGGCGGCGCCTCGCCGCGGACGGGCGAGCCCTACGCCGTCGGATGGTGACGATTAAACTTTTCACCTGATCCTTTATTGTCGGGGCCGCTGACGCTGCCCACATGTTTTATGAGGCGTCGCCCCGGATATTCTCCCCATGAGCGTTGAGACGAGAGCCCACACCGCGCTGCACGTGGTCAAGGGGGCTATAGTCAAGGTGCTGGGCGACGGGGCCAAGTGGACCGCCGGCACCTCGGTGGACGGCTCCCACGGCAGAATAACCGTCCAGTTCGACCGTAAACCCACAGACGAAGAGGTCCGCGAGATCGAGCGGCTGGCCAACGAGAAGATCAAGGAGGATCAGCCGGTGGAGATCCACTTACTGAGCAGGGCCGAGGCCGAGGCGCGTTGGGGCGACCTCGTCTACGACCTCTTCCCCCTCCCCCCGCACATCACCGAGCTACAGGTCTTCCACCTGCCCGGCTGGAACGTCAACGCCTGCAACAAGGAGCACACCCCGTCGACGGGCGGCGTCGGCGAGCTAGCCATCACCAAGACACGTTTCAGGAACAATAAGCAGCTGCTCGAGGTGAGCTTCGACCTAGTCTAGTGGGGCTACCTGCCCTTCCCCTTGGTCCTCTTGGGGCGCAGGTTCTTGCTGTGGCACTTGCGGCACTTGGTCGCGTTGAACGGGTTGGTGGCTCCGCAGTTCCTGCACACCGATTTCTTCACGAGGTGCTCTCTCGCGATCTCTATCTTCACCGGATCTCTTAGCGACATCGATTCTCATCCCCGGGGGGCTTTGAGTGTATACGGGTCCCCATATATTATCTTTTCCTAGACTGGGGGGGATTGCCCCTTGGTTCACGGCAGGCTGTTACTCTCGGCGATCATCCCGTACACCGGAACCGCCTTGGTGGGCGTGCGTCTCTTCGTCTCCCTGTCCACGTTGTAGAGGCCGAACCTTATCCTGTACCCGTCGCTCCACTCGAAGTTGTCCATCAGCGTCCAGTAGTAGTACCCCTTCACAGGGACCCCGTCGAGGTTTATAGCCTTGTGGACCTCGTCGAGGTGGCTCCTGAGGTACCTCGTCCTCAGCCCGTCACCCGAGTCGGCTACCCCGTTCTCCGTGACGTAGATGGGGCGCCTGTACCTCCTGTACGCCCACCTGAGCACATTCCTGAGTCCCTCGGGGTATATATCCCAGCCGTAGTCCGAGCAGTCGCCGCTGCACGGCGCGAACTCGTAGTCAAGGAGCGGGTTCACGCCCGTCTTCCTGTGCCTGACCCTCCACCTTGTGTAGTAGTTGACGCCGAGGTAGTCGCAGCCCTTGACCTGGTGGGGCAGCTGCTCCCAAGGCTCCACCACCTGGTCGAGGTTCATGTCGTAGTCGCCGTGGAAGACCGCGTTGAGGTTCCACTCGTTGAAGGCGTAGTCTATGAACCGGCTCATCCAGGCGTCGTCGGGGCTGCTTGGGTCGGCTGGCTCGTAGTGCTGGAGCACCGCCACCAGCCCGACCGTCGAGGGCCCCAGGGGCGACGCCTCATGCCTGTCCCAGCGTTTGACCTGCTCGTATGCGACGCCGTGGGCGATACACAGGTGCTTGAGGCATACGAGGAACAGGGACGGGTCGTTCAGGCCCGGCGGGAACTCGCCTCTCCGGGTGAGGTAGCCGTGCTCGCTGACTATGCGGGGCTCGTTGACGGTGCAGTAGAGGTCCACGAGGTCCCCCAGCCTGTGGGACAGGTAGGCTGTGAGCTTCGCGAACTCTACGATGGTGGACTGGCTTATCCATCCCCGCCTGTCGGTGGAGGCCATCTCGTCCCGGCAGGCTATGGGGTCGTGGAGCCACAGGGGGATCGGCCAGTGGTAGAGGGTGAGCATGGGCGTCAAGCCGTAGCTGAGCGCACTCTCTAGTATCTCTCGGTACCGCTCCACGGCGTCGTGGTCGGCCACCCTGTCCAGGGCTTCCATGTCCTCGTCCTCCAGCTCGACCCTCCAGACGTTGTTCCATCGGTCCCTCTTCACGTCCACCTCGAGTCCATCGGTGGGTTCAGGGAACACCCTCCCCCAGTCCACCGCTAGCCTTATCGAGTTGTTCTTAAGGTCTTCACGGGCCAGCCTGAGGTCGTCGTCGTAGAGCTCCCAGAACCCGGGGCCGTCGAGGGGCGTGTCCCCGCTCACCCTCTCGACGGACACGTTGGTTTCGTCGTGGACCCACGCCCACCAGTCGGTCTCGTCGCTCGGCTCACCCGCCCCCATCTCCGCTTGGAAGGCCGAGATGGCGGTGCCCCAGAGGAACCCGTCAGGGAAAATCCGCCCCAAGAGAATACACCGTAGATACACCGATTCACGATGATATAATATGGACTGAGCCTGTTTGATATATAAACGCGAAAAAATGTCCCAGTTGGGGGTAACCATTTTAAGAAATGACGCGCCCTGTTTATCCCTCCCCGAGGTGAACAGGTTTGACTAAGAGGGTCATGATCGCTCTAGGCGGCAACGCCATCAAGCAGCCCCACGAGAGGGGGACTTTCGAGGAGCAGATGAGGAACGTCGAGACCGCCGCCGTTCAGATAGCCGCCATAGCGCACAACGGGTACGAGATAGCCATCACCCACGGCAACGGCCCGCAGGTTGGCAACCTGGCGATCCAGCAGGAGCAGGGAGCCCACATGGTGCCCGAGCAGCCTCTCGTGGTGCTCGGCGCCATGACCCAGGGCCAGATAGGGTACATGATGCAGCAGAACCTAGACAACCTTCTCGCCGACGACGGGAAGGAGGTGGTCACGGTGGTGACCCAGGTCGTCGTGAGCCGGGACGACCCCGATTTCCAGGACCCCACCAAGCCGGTCGGCCCCTATTACGACGAGGAGGCGGCCAAGAGGCTCGGAGCCGAGAACGGCTGGATAGTGAAGCAGGTGAGGCCGACGGGGGAAAAGACCTGGCGGAGAGTGGTGCCCTCCCCCATCCCGCTGGGGATAGCCGAGGCCAGCGTCATAAAGAGGCTGGTCGAGAGCGGCACCATCGTCATCGCATCCGGGGGCGGCGGCATACCCGTCGTCAGGAACGGCGAAGGCAAGCTGGAGGGGGTGGACGCCGTCATAGACAAGGACCGCGCCGGGGCGAAGCTCGCCGAGGAGGTCGACGCCGACATGTTCCTCATACTCACCGACGTGGAGCACGCCCTCCTGAACTTCGGTTCAGAGGACGAGGCCCCCATCGAGAAGATGACGACGACGGAGGCAAAGAAGTACCTAGGCGAGGGCCACTTCAAGGCCGGCAGCATGGGCCCCAAGGTCGAGGCGGCCATGGGCTTCGTCGAGAGAGGCGGCGAACGAGCCATAATCACGAGCCTTGACAAGGCGGCCGACGCCCTGGAAGGAAGAACGGGGACCCACATCGTCCCCGGATAACAAAC
>CAYPNN010000215.1:2961-3976 GCA_964412065.1 uncultured Candidatus Bathyarchaeia archaeon | reverse complement strand
CGTCGGGGGACACTACGACTCCGTGCCGGGTGTAAGGGGAGCCAGCGACAACGCGGGAGGAACAGCGATGACCATAGAGTTGGCCCGGGTCTTCAAGAAGAAGGGAAGCAAACGGACCCTCAGGTTCGTGGCCTGGGGCAGCGAGGAGATGGGCCTGGACGGCAGCAACCTCTACGCCAAGAAGCTGAAGGAAGCCGACAAGGCCGACAAGGAGGAGGATGAGGACGCCGAGACCGAGCTGGACCGTCACAGGCTCTGCGTAAACCTTGACGTCCAAGGAGCCATGATAGGCACCAACGCGGCGATGGTCCTCGGCACCCCCATTCTGACCAACTCGGTGAAGCTGCTGAGCAGGGAGACCGGCACCGTGTTCGACGTGAAGGAGGGCGTGTACAGCAGCGACGGCACGCCGCTGTCCGCCGTGGGCATCCCGAGCGTCTCCTTCAGCAGGCGCAGCGGGATCGACATCATGATGCACAGCGTAGAGGACACCATCGAGTACCTGAGCCCCGACGCATTGGAGCTTCAGGGTAGGTTCATCGAGGAGTGGATGACCCGCTACGTCTCCGAGGCAGCGGCGTTACCCTTCGAGCGAGAGATACCTGAAAAACTGCGAGACGAGATCAAGAAGTACTACGAGGACTGGCACGAGAAGCTACCATGAATCCGCTACACAGAGGCTCTTACGCTTAAACCTCATTATCTAGTTCGACGATGAAAGCCCGTCGATGGGAGGCGGCTATGTCAAAAACGCTCAATCCGTCAACTCAGAAAGGTATCACTGTTCTATACCCATACGTCCTATCAATGATATAGTAATCAAAACTGTACACACGGTAATGATCAATCCTACCTAACTATGCTGGATAATCCATTAATATAGTACTAGGAAGGTTAGCTTAACCTTGAGCGCTAGAAGATCCAAGTTCCAGCTATCCGTAGAAGTCTTAGGACAGATTAAAGCTGGCGAGAAGAAGCCAACACGCATCATGTACAGCGCCAACCTCTCTTGGAA
>CAYPNN010000215.1:0-2951 GCA_964412065.1 uncultured Candidatus Bathyarchaeia archaeon | reverse complement strand
CTCAAAGAGATCCTGGAATCACTAGTCTCCCAGGGACTCGTCGAGGAGAACGTCGTTAGCAGGAGCAGCAAACGCGCTAAGAAGAGGTACGAAATCACTTCAAAAGGCGAGAACGTCCTCCAGTACTACAACATGGTAAGCGACCTGATAGAGATCGAGCCAAGCAAGTAAGAGTACCCGTGCTGGAACTGAAACATAATAAGTGCAGCCGCACCTTCTAAAAACCAAAGCCGCAAAGTGCCTCTGAGAACAGCTGTATAAATACCGAGACCGGTTACCGAACCCTATTGTCAATCATTGTTTGATGAAGGAAAAAATGGTTAAATGAATTCTAAGGAAAAACCAGATAATACAGGAGTTTAATTGAAAGAATTAAATAATGGTAAAATAATAGTGAATCCTGGGGGTTGGGCATCGAGCAATATCGACATATTTAGCCGAACGTCAAACATTGAACAAAACGTCTGGCAGAAAATCCATGAACACGTGAGGGACCATTACGGTAACAACGAACTCTGGAACACGGTCATTGTACCATACCTACAAAAGTTTGTTTCCGCTGGGGTCAGCACCAGAGAAATGATAGAGTGCATAGACGAACTCATAAATCACCTAGATAGCTACTACCTTGACTCGCAGAGATATGGATTAATACCACATGAGCTCAGGCTCTTCCTTGAGTCATCCGGAGAGACGACCCTCTTACTCGGCTACAGACTAACCGAGTCTGTCCGTTCTCTGGACAAGATAACGCAACTGAGAGAGATACTGCAAGACTACAACAGTCAACCCAGCCAACTATACGATAAGAGCGAGTTAAATGAACTGCTGAAGACAATAGACCTCATCATCAACGGCAGCAGTTAGAGGAAACCATTTTCAGTTGTGTGTCCCCCCGAGACGCGTTCAGAAGCACATAAAAACCGGGTTCTACGTTAGTAGGTTAACGTGAGCACCATGAGCGGAGGCATGTGGGCAGAGAAATACAGGCCGCAGACCCTGGACGACATGACTAACCAGACGGAGATCGTATCAAGGCTCAAGATGTTCGTGCAGGAGAGGAACCTGCCGCACCTGTTGTTCGTGGGGCCCGCCGGCGTCGGGAAGACCACTAGCATCCTGGCGCTCGCCCGAGACCTGTACGGCCCGGGTTACCGTAACTTCACGCTCGAGCTCAACGCCAGCGACGAGCGAGGCATCGACGTCATACGGGAGAAGGTGAAGAACTTCGCCCGGACAGCGGCCATCGCCTCTCCAGTGTCCTTCAAGATACTCATCATGGACGAGGCCGACAGCCTGACGTCGGCCGCGCAGCACGCGCTGAGGCGCACCATGGAGATATACACAAGGACCTGCAGGTTCTGCCTGATAGGCAACTACAGCGAGAACATCATCGACCCCATCCAGAGCAGGTGCAGCATCTTCAGATTCAGCCCCCTCGAAGAGAAAGACATGAAGACGTACATCTTGAACATCGCGGAGAAGGAGCAGGTGGACATCATCGAGGAGGGGTTGGACGCCGTATACCAGGCTTCCGGAGGAGACCTAAGGAAGGCGACGAACCTGCTCCAGGCAGCCGCGGCCACCAAGGCCGTCATAGACGACGTGTCCATCTACGAGGTGCTCGGGAAAGTAAGCCCAGAGAGGGTGAGAGCCATGATCCAGCAGAGTCTTGAAGGCAATTTTCTCGAGGCGAGGGAGATACTTCGTGAGCTATTGATCGATCAGGGGCTTGCCCCCGACGACATTATAAGAATGGTGTACAGCGAGCTGATGCGGAACACGGTAATATCCGAGCAGTGGAAGGTGAAGCTCAGCGATAAGGTGGGGGAAGTAGACTACAGGTTGACGCAGGGCGCGAGGCCTGAGATCCAGCTCAGCACGCTCCTCGCATACCTAGCCTTGGCCGGAGAAGAGATGAAGTGACCCATACTCAGCCATGGACACACCAGTATAGGCCAAAATCCAAGGAGGAGATAGTGGGAAACAGGGGGGCAGTCGGTGAGCTCGAGAAGTGGATCAAGAGCTGGGAAAAGAAGCCTCCCAAGAAGAGGGCTGCCTTCGTTTACGGTCCTCCCGGGACGGGGAAGACCGCGGCAATCCAGGCGCTGGCTGCGGAGAAGGGCTTCGACTTGCTGGAGATCAACGCCAGCGACAGCAGGACGAAGAACAGTATAGAGGAGGTTTTAGGGAAGGCGGCGAGCCAGACCGTCACCGTATTCGGGAAGCCACGGATGATACTGCTGGACGAGATGGAGGGAGTGAGCGGCCAAAAGGACCGGGGGGGCATCACGGCGATATCCAACATCATTAAAACAACGAGGATACCCATCGTGCTCGTCGCGACCACGGTCGGAGAGAACATGGAGAGCAAGTTCCGACCCCTAAGAAGCAAGGCGACGCTCATAGAGTTCCAGCCTTTGTCTTTCAGCGAGGTTTACAGGAGCCTGGAGGGGATAGCCGGAGAGAACGGCGTAAGGGTGCACCCTGAGGTGCTCGACACCTTGGCGTGTAGATCTCAAGGCGACCTAAGGTCGGCTATCAACGACCTCGAGGCCGTCGCTAGGGGAAAAACCGAGGTGAACCCAGGCGACATCGAGTGGATGGGGGAGAGGGACCGTCAGGACTATACGCCGACCATACTCAACAGGATATTCTCTGCGAGGAGCCTCTGGGAGGCGCGGCAGACCATCAGCCAGAGCATGATACCCTACGAGGACCTCTTCGACTGGATATACGAGAACCTGCCCCTCGTCATAGACGAGCCGAGTGAGAGGCTGCAGGCGCTGGAGACGTTGGCGAAGGCGGATGTCTACCAGAACCGGGCTAAGTCGAGCAACTACCGGCTCCTGAAGTACATGTTTAACCTCATGACGGGAGGGGTCGCGTTCAGTAGAAGGAAATCCCAGGGACTTGGAATGATGAAGCAAGCCCACGCCGCCATACAGAGA
>CAYPNN010000214.1:774-3983 GCA_964412065.1 uncultured Candidatus Bathyarchaeia archaeon | reverse complement strand
GCTCCGAGGGCATCAACCATATCAAGGAGGCCATCGAGAGGGAGGGGCTGGAGAGGGTCGTCGTCGCCGCGTGCACCCCCCGAACCCACGAACCCTTGTTCATGGAAGCCGTGGAGGAGGCGGGGCTAAACAGGTACCTCTTCCAGATGGTCAACGTACGTGAACACGACTCATGGGTCCACGGGGACAAGGACGCCGCGACGGCGAAGGCCAAACAGCTAGTCCACATGGCGGTGGCGAAGGCAACGTACTTGGAGCCAGAGGAGAGGAGAAAGATCGACGTCACCCCCACATCCCTCGTGGTGGGGGCCGGCGTGGCCGGGATGACCGCCGCCCTAGCCCTGGCAGAACAGGGTTTCCAAGTCATACTGGTGGAGAAGGAGGGCGAGCCCGGGGGTCTGGTGAAGAAGCTGTACGACTTGTCTCCGACCCGTCAAGACGCTGAGGAGTTCCTCGCACCCATGATCGACGCGGTGCGAAGAAACGACAAGATACAGCTCCATACGTCGTCCAGGGTCGTGGACGTCAGCGGCTTCATAGGCCACTTCGATGTCGGCATCCAGACCAACCAGAACCATCTCTCCACCGAGGTGGGCACCATAATCGTTGCCACCGGTGCAGAGGTCTTCATCCCTGAAGGATACTATTCCTACGGCGAAACACCCGGAATAGTCACACAGCTTGAGCTCGAGGAAAAGCTCCGTGTAGGCTCGTTCAAGGTCCCAGACAGTGTGGCTTTCATCCAGTGCGTTGGCAGCATGGAGGAAAAAGGGAGGACATACTGCTCAAGGATATGCTGCGGCGTGGCGCTGAAGAACGCCATACAGCTGAAGGAGCTCAACCCAGACTCGGATATCCACATACTCTACAGGGAGCTTCAGGCATACGGAGTCGAGCTGGAGGCGCTATACAGGGAGGCTCTAAATAAAGAGGTCAAGTTCATCAACTACGTCCCAGAAAAATCGCCTGAGGTGTCAGCTCAGAGCGGTACCATCAATCTGAGTGTTTACGACACGCTTCAGGGATCGGATGTTGAGCTGCAGCCAGGCTTGGTGGTCCTCTCCACCCCTCTCGTGCAGCATGAGGAGGGGCGAGCGCTGGCTAAGCTGCTGAGAGTCCCGCTGGGCTCACAAGGCTTCTTCCTCGAGGCGCACCCCAAGATGAGGCCCGTCGACTTCTCGTCCGACGGCATCTACCTATGCGGGACAGCCCACGCCCCAAAGAACATAGCGGAGAGCGTCACCCAGGGATACGCCGCGGCCTCACGGGCGGCCATACCAATGAGGCTGGGTGAGATCAGCGTAGACGCGGTCAGCGCAGTCCTCGACCCGGATCTCTGCGTAGGCTGCGGGGCGTGTGCCAGCGGATGCCCCTTCGACGCCATCGAGTGGATGCCCTCGGGGGAGCCCCACGTGATCGAGGCATCGTGCAAGGGCTGCGGCGTCTGCACGGTGGAGTGCCCGGTGGGCGCCATGCAGCTGAGATACTTCAAGGACAGCCAGCTATTGCCCGCCGTCAGGGCCCTCATGCAGCAGGCGCCATGGATGGAGGTGGAGGATTCCTCGAACCCGACGGTGCTGGTTTTCGCGTGCAGGTGGTGCAGCTACGCTGCGGCCGACTTCGCGGGCGTGATGAGGCTCAGCTACCCGGCCAACGTCCGCATACTCATGGTGCCGTGCTCTGGCAGAGTCGACTTCAGACACATCTACGAGGGGTTCAGCAGCGGCGCCGACGGAATAATAGTGACAGGGTGCCTCAAGGAGCAGTGCCACTACATAGACGGCAACCTCGTCGCCGAGAGGAGGGTAGAGGTAGCGAAGAAGGCCATAGAGGTCCTGGGTATAAGCGGCGACAGACTGGAGATGTTCTTCTGCAGCGCGGGTATGCCCAGGGAGTTCGCAGAGCACATGCAGAGCTTCACCGAGAGGATCAAGCGGCTTGGGAAGATCGAACACGAAACAGTACGAGCGTTCAAGGAAATAGAGGTAGAGGCAGCGGCTGGAGGGTGACAGCGTGTACAGGATAACCGAGAAACATGAGATACCGCCAAACATCAAGATGTTCAAGGTGCACGCACCAGCCGTGTCGAGGAAGGCGGAGCCGGGACAGTTCGTGATAATCAGGAGCCACGAGCGAGGCGAGAGGATACCTATAACCATAGCGGGAAATGACCCCGATGAAGGCACCGTAACCATATACTTCGCGGAGGTAGGTGTCTCATCCAAGGAGCTAGGAGCCCTCGGAGAGGGAGACAACATACTCAACTTCTCTGGGCCCCTCGGAAACGCGATCACCGTCGAGGAGTATGGAAACGTCCTCTGCATCAGTGGAGGAGTATTCCAAGGGGCCAATTACTATCTGTCAAAGAGGCTCCACGAGGCAGGCAACGAGGTGACCAACATCATCTGTGTCCCAAGCGAAGACCACTTGTTCCTCTTAGATGAGCTGAAGAGTGTGAGCAAGAACGTTCTCATAGCCACCGACGACGCTGCAAACGGGGTCAGCCTACCAGAATTACTCAAGAACGTGTTCAAAGAGACCAGCTTTGACCGGGTCTTCACGTTCGGACCCACCTCCATGCAGAGGCTTGTCGCGGAGACAACGATGCCGCTGAGTATCCCCACCAGAGTGAACCTCTTCCCGATAATGGTGGACGGCACAGGGATGTGCGGAGCGTGCAGGGTAACAGTAGGCGGAGCGACGCGGTTCGCCTGCATAGACGGCCCAGAGTTCGACGGCCACCAGGTGGACTTCGACGAGCTCATCTCAAGGATGAGGTACTACACCGCCCAGGAGAAGATCGCCATGGTTCTCCAGGAAAGGAGGATCGTTTGATGGCTTTCGACGCCCCACAGGTGGAGATGCCAAAGCAGACGCCAGAGGAGCGCGTGAACAACTTCGACGAGGTCGCACTCGGCTACACCGAGAAACAGGCCGTCCAAGAGGCGTCCCGGTGCCTCGGCTGTAAGAACCCCCAGTGCATCAAGGGATGCCCGGTTGACGTTGACATCCCGAGTTTCATAGGGCTCATCAAGACAGGAAAATACGTCGAGGCAGCCGCCAAGATAAAGGAAACCAACGCCCTGCCAGCCATCTGCGGACGCGTGTGCCCACAGGAGAACCAGTGCCAGAAACGCTGCGTCCTCGGCGTAAGAAGTGAACCTGTAGCCATTGGAAGACTTGAGCGGTTCGCCGCAGACTACGAAAGA
>CAYPNN010000214.1:0-764 GCA_964412065.1 uncultured Candidatus Bathyarchaeia archaeon | reverse complement strand
GAGAACTCTCTAAACCCGTTAAGGGTAAAAAACTTGGCCTTGTGGCCGTCGTAGGCGCGGGACCCGCTGGCTTAACGGTGGCGGCTGATCTCCTGATGAGAGGCTACGACGTGGAGGTTTTCGAGTCCCTCCACGAGGCAGGCGGAGTACTGATGTACGGGATACCCGAGTTCAGGCTACCCAAGGCGATAGTGCAGGCAGAGGTAGACTACGTCAAGAGCCTGGGGGCAAAGGTACACCTCGACGCCACCATAGGTAGACTCCACACCATTTCAGAGCTTTTCGAGAGCGGTTTCGAGGCGGTCTTCATCGGGAGCGGCGCCGGGCTCCCCAGGTTCCTGAACGTCCCCGGCGAGAACCTCAAGGGGATCTACTCAGCCAACGAGTTCCTGATCAGGACTAACCTGATGAAGGCGTACAGGTTCCCCGAGTACCGGACCCCTATCACGGTGGGAAGAAACGTGGCGGTCATCGGGGGCGGAAACGTGGCTATGGACTCTGCTAGATGCGCTAAAAGACTGGGTGCCGAGAACGTATACATAGTGTACCGGAGGGGTAGAGAAGAGCTCCCCGCTAGGGAGGAGGAGGTAGAGAACGCCGAGGAAGAAGGCGTAATATTCAGGCTCTTGAACAACCCGGTCAGCTTCATCGGCGACGACAGGGGCTACGTCACACAAATGGAGTGCATTAGGATGAAGCTAGGGGAGCCAGACGACTCTGGGAGGCGACGACCCATAGAGGTGAAGGGCTCAGAGTTCCTCATG
>CAYPNN010000213.1:0-3984 GCA_964412065.1 uncultured Candidatus Bathyarchaeia archaeon | reverse complement strand
TTGAGGGCTGCCCCTCCGCCGCTGTATACGCCGCGGGATGCGTGAGTGCATACGTCGTAGACCGTGGGGCCTGTGTCGGCTCGCACGATGTTTACCTTATGTGGGGGTAGCTCTAGCTCCTCCGCTATTATCTTGGCGTTGGCGTCCATGGTGCCTCCGCCGTGGTCCATGAGGGCGGACACGTAGTCGAAGGTGCCGTCCTCGTTGAGCTTAATCATGGCGCCGCCGAAGTCGATGACGGTGCCGGGGACCGGGGCTCCGGCGCTGCTCGTGTGGTATCCTCTGCCCATGCCGACGCCTCGGCGGTACCTGCCGGTCTGCGTCTCCGCTCTCGGCCTGCTGTACCAGTCAATCATCTCGGCGCCTCTGGTGAGTATCTCCTCGACGCCGCAGCTCTGGATCACAGACTTCACCGAGGGGCCCTGGCCCCAGAAGAGGTCTCCCTCGCCGATGTAGTTCATTAGCCTGAAGTCCAGGGGGTCGAAGCCGACCTTCTCGGCGAGCTCATCCATGAGGGTCTCGACGGCCCACGTGATCTGGGGGTTCCCGTAGCCGCGGAAGGCGCAGGCGGGCACCTTGTTGGTGTAGACCGCCTTGCCGACGTAGCTCTTGGCCGGCAGCTTGTAGAGGCTCACCCACCACCCCACGACGCAGCCCAGCAGCGGGTAGGCCTGGATCTGGTGGCCGCCGATGTCTAGCAACGCGTCGAGGTGCCCCGCCGTCAGCTTCCCCTCCCTGTCCGCGCCTAGCTTGAGCTTGAATATCATCTGGTAGCTGCAGTGGTCGTGGAGATCCTCCTCCCTCGTGTAGCTGAGCTTAACGGGCCTCCTCGCCTTGAGGGCGAGCGCCACCGCGATGGGCACCACCGGGTTGACCTGTATGCTGGAGCCGAAGCTGCCGCCGATGGGCACCTTCATGACCCTGATCTTCCCCATGGGTATCCCGAATATCTCGTGGAGCAGTATCCGCGTGTTGTGCAGGGTCTGGGTGGTGCTCCACACGGTGACGCCGCCGTTGGGCTCTGGTCGAACCAGCACCGACTTGGTCTCCAGCTGGGTGTGGTACCGCCTGTTGGTCCTGTAGGTGCGCTCCACCACGTGGTCGGCCTGCCTGAACCCCTCCACTGTGTCGCCCTCCTCTATCTCGAGCTGGCAGGCTATGTTGTTCTCGACCTCAAGTACCTCGTCGTCGAGCTCTATGTAGTCGTGGATGGGCTCCACGCCGGGCTCCATGGACTCCGACGCGTCGAATATGGCGGTGAGCTCCTCGTACTCCACCTCTATGGACTCCAGTGCACGCTGGGCGTCCTCCTCGGACTCCGCCGCCACTGCTGCGATTGGCTCACCCACGTACCTGGGCTTGCTTGTCAAGACCCTCCAGTCCTTGTAGGTCGCCTCGGGTGTGCTCACGAGGCGGGGACAGAACCTCACGTCGGGCACCTCGTCGGGGGTTAGCGTGACCACCGTCGGGTCGCTGATGGCACTCACGTCTATCCGCTTCACCCGGGCGTGGGCGTGGGGGCTCTTCAGGACCCTCGCGTGGAGCATGTTAGCCAGCGAAAGATCTGAAGCGTACTTCTCCCTGCCCGTGACCTTAGCGACCCCGTCCTGCCTCGGTGTGTCCCTCCCCAAGACCTTGAACGCAGGTTTACTTGACATCGGTGAATAGAGGGTGGGCGACCGGTTAAAAGAATACTCCCGGCTATCCTTCGAGGGGCGTGAGGGTGTAGTTCACCTCCCGCACACCCTTCACCGTCTTGGACCTAGCCACGAAGTTCATCACCGTCTCCGAGCCGCCCTTCACCAGGAATATCTCGATGCAGAGCCCCTCCTCTATGTGGAGGTGCATGTTCCCGAAGATGATGTCGTCGAAACCGTTCCTGAGGTTAAGTATGCCGAGGTGGCTGCTGGCGCTCTCCGTCTCGGATATGATGGTCACCGTGGACATCACCTGCCCCCTCTGCCTGTTCTGGAGAGAAAACTGGCTGAGGCTGTCCCTCACGGCGAGCCTCAGCGCCTCGGACCTGCTTGAGAACCCCGACTTCCCCACGAACTCGTCCAGCCTCTCCAGCAGCTCCGGCGTCAGGCTCACGCTGATAACAGTCATGGTTTAATAAATATGATGTATATTATTAATAATTTCTAATAAAAAACAGCCAATCTATAGCATTAACTTAATAAAGCCTCCGTCAGCGAAGAGAAGGAAGCCGGCTGATAAGATGCCAGAGAACAGCCACGACGAAGAACAAGCCTGCACCTCCTGCGGCCACGATCACAATAGCCATAACGAAAACCTCAGCGAGGCATGTGTGTCATGCGACATAGGGCCAGGTCCAGTATGCGCAACCTGTGAGTGGAGCCAGGAGTCGTCGCGCGGTCACCCCCACGAGAAAGGCAGGTGGAACACCCTCATCGCGGTGGGCGTAGCCATCGCCCTAGGCATCATACTAGAGACCTTGGGGGTATACCCTGAGGCATCTCAGAGCCTTCTTGTGGCAGCCATGGCGATAACGGGCTACCCACTGGCGGAGAGGGGAGTCAGGAGCCTGCTGAGAGGCGACATAGGCATCAACCTCCTCGTCACGATCGCGGCGGTGGGGGCGACAGTCATCGGCCTGTACCAGGAGGGCGCGTTGGTGGTGTTCCTGTTCAGCATATCCCTGAGGCTTGAGGTCATCGCATCCGAGAGGGCGCGGCACGCCATCGAGGCGCTGATGGAGCTGAGGCCCGAGATCGCCACCGTGAAACGAGGCGAAGAAGAGGTCAATGTGCCCGTTGGAATGGTTGTCCCCGGCGAGATATTCATAGTTCGGCCGGGGGACAGGGTACCCCTCGACGGGAGAGTCGTGGAAGGCGAGACCACCGTAGACCAAGCGGCCATAACGGGCGAGTCCATCCCGGTGGAGAAGATGGTGAACGACGAGGTATACGCCGGCACAATCAACCTTGACGGCGTCCTCGAGGTGCAGACCACCCGCGCCTCGTCGGAGACCATGCTGGCGAGCATCCTCCGAATGGTCCAGGAGGCCGAGGAGCGGAAGAGCCCCACAGAGACCTTCGTGAACAGGTTCGCCAAGTACTACACGCCCCTCATCATTGTGTTGGCGGCGATTGTCGCCGCGGTTCCGCCCCTGTTCCTCGACAGGCCGCTGATCCCGTCGATCTACAACAGCCTGGTGCTGCTGGTCATCGGCTGCCCCTGCGCGTTAACCATAGCGACGCCCGTGGCGATGGTCTCCGCCATCACCAGCGCGAGCCGCAACGGCGTCCTCGTGAAGGGCAGCACATACATCGAGGAGGTGGACAAGGCCAGCGTGTTCGTGTTCGACAAGACCGGCACCCTCACACGGGGCAGGCTCATGGTAACGGATGTAGTACCCTATGACGTGTCGAGGGAGACGCTGCTGAGCGTGGCGGCGACGCTGGAGGCAAACTCCAAGCACCCCATAGCGTCTGCGATAACCGAGGCGGCCCTCAAGGAGGGGGCCACCCTGCTTGAGGCGTCCGAGTTCAAGTCCCAGACCGGGAGAGGCGTCGAGGCGGTGATCGAGGGCTCGCTCTACCAGATCGGCAGCCAGAGGCTCTTCTCCGAGAACGGTTTGAGCTACCCCGACGAGGCTCTCACGGAGCTCGAGAACCAGGGCAAGACCACGGTGATTGTTGCCAAGGAAAGCGACGTGATCGGCCTCATAAGCCTGATGGATGAGAGACGTGAGGGAGCCCGAGGCACCATACAGAGCCTAAAGGCGAGGGGCATGAGTGTGGAGATGCTCACGGGCGACAACGAGAACACTGCCAGAGCCATAGCGCGGCAGCTGGGGTTCAACGGCTACCACGCCGGGCTCCTGCCAGACGAGAAAGTGAAGGCGGTCGAAGAGCTGAAGAAGAAAGGCAGGGTCGTTATGGTCGGCGACGGCGTGAACGACGCCCCCGCGCTGGCGGCTGCCGACGTCGGCGTAGCGATGGGCGGCCTTGGCAGCGACAG
>CAYPNN010000212.1:0-3989 GCA_964412065.1 uncultured Candidatus Bathyarchaeia archaeon | reverse complement strand
GGGCTCGACCACCAGGTCTGCCACTATATTCGTGACGCCATGCTTCCTGGCGAGGGCTATGTTCCTGTGCATCATCTCGACGCGTTCATGGGCGTCCCTCGGCAGCACGCCCTCCCTCATGTTGGTTGGGAGGACCACGGCCGCCGCGTCGCCCATCGCGGGGGCGACCTCCATTATGTTTCCCGCGTCGAGGCTCAGCACCAGGTCGACGCCCGCGTCCACGGCGGCCTCGATCTCCATGGGCTCAAGGGAGTCTATGCTGAGGGGCATCCCGGTGGCCTCCCTGACGGCGTCCACGATGCCCCGTATGGACTCCGGCCTCGGGTCGCGGGCCAGCATGCCGATGTCGATGAGGTCGGCGCCCTGGGCCTCGTAGTAGGCGGCCCTCCTCGTCACGTCGCCCACATCCATGAGGGGCGCGTTAACTATCTCCGCGACCACCCTCATGGGGAAGCCTGGTCCCACCGGCACCTTCCATTCTCCTCTGCCCAGCACCAGGCCGCCTCTCTCCTCGAGGACCATCCGCCAGTCCCGATCCACCGCCTCTATCTCCCCAAGCGCATTGGACCGTATGACGTCGGCCACCTGCTCGTTGGCCGGCGCCGTCCTGGAGAGCTCCACGTCGTCCCTGATCACCAGAGGAAGGTCGGCGGCGTGGATGGGCCCCTTATATGTGGGCACGCCGGTGGCCTCCTCCACGGGGGACACGTCGCCGTTCACCGACCCGGGGAGCAGGATCATGTCGTAGCCGCTAAGGTCTAAGCTGCTCAGCTGTTTGGCGGCGTAGCCCGGGGTGATGAAGGCCGCTACGGTGACCGGCAGAGCGTAGACGTCGACGCTGTGGCTCAGGCCCATCGTGTGTCTCCTGACCTCGGCCTCGGCGAGGCTCCCCGTGACCACCAGGACCCTCAACTCATCCACCGGTTACCCTTATCTGGGCGCCCCTGTTGTCTGGGCGCGAGTAGAACGCGTCGCCTCCGCCCGTCTCGTCCAGCATAGCCTGCAGGCTCCCCGTGAGCTCCACTGCATGGCTCTCGCTCTCGGCGAGGCCGTAGTAGGCGGGGCCCCAGCTGCTCTGCCCAGCCCCGTAGGCACCCTCGGCGAGGAGATGGTTCACCCCCTCCATTATCCTGGGGTGGCCGTACCTGCCGCCCTGGACCTCGACCCAGTAGTCGCCGAACATGCTGTCCATAGCCGTCATGGAGCCGCCGAACGCCTCTATGTCCCCCTCGATTATCGCGGGGATCATCTGGAGCAGCACCACGTGGGAGACCTCGGCAACGAGGCTCCGGGGCGGAGGCTTCAGCCTCTTGAAGGCTGATGTCTCCCTTTCGCCGCTGACCCGGTCCTTGATCTTGGGTAGGCCGATGACGAACCTCCACTCCTCGGGGACGTCGGCCCTGAAAATCAGAGGCGGCACCATGTCAGGGTCTCCGACCGGGCGGCCGCCGTCAACGATGAAGCCCCCCCTCATGAAGGCGTGGGTGCCCACGCCGGAGCGCCTGGACCTCCCGAGCCGCCGGGCTAGCTCCATGACGCCTATGTCTACGCCGTAGAGCCTCGACACCGCGGCGCCGACGCTGAGGGCGAGCTGGGTGCCAGAGCCGAACCCGTAGTGCTCGGGGATGTCCGTCTCCAGCCTGATGCTGGCCCCGCCCTCCACGCCGAGTATCTCGAAGACCTTCCTGGTGTACTCCTCGAGGCGTTTCACCCTGTAGCCCTCGAACGAGACGGTGTCGGCCTCGCTGGCCCTGAGAATGAGGGTGGGCTCCTCCGTTGCGACCCCCACGCTGCCGTGCATCCTCCCCAGGTCTCCCCGCATGTCAATGATGCCGAAGTGGAGCCTGCTGGGCGCCCTGACGGTGACCTCTATGCCTCAGACCTCCATCTCTCAAGCAGCAATTCAAGCATGTCTGCGACCTCCGCCTCAGGGGAGCCGCCGGCTGAGACCCTCCTGACGACGCGTATACATTCCATCGTTTTCTCCTCCAGCGCATCTGCGTCTCCGTGTCGTCCCTGCTTACGGAAAGCCTCCACCCTGGTGGCGTGGATCACCGCCTCGACGGCCTCCGCCACGCCTCTGCTGAATACCCTGGGGCGGGAGGCGTGCACCGCTACGTCCATCGTCTTGTTCTTGAACAGATACCTGTCGGCGGAGACCTCCACGCCCTCGATGCTTAAAAGTTCGATGCACGCGTCGCAGCCCCTGAGGCAGAGCCCATCCATGGCGGGCTGGGTGGGCACCTCTTCCTTGAACGCCGTCGCCAGGAACACCATGGGGTCGCCTGTGACGTTCATCGTCGACCTCGGGTCGCTCAGAAGGTTCCTGTATGTGGCGCTTGTCTTATAGGGCTTGACCTCGAAGACTGTTCCACCCACCCTCTTGACACCCATGGGGGCCGCGTTGGGGGAGCCGTCCGGGTTGACGGTGACCAGCACCACCTCGGCTATGCATCCTTCCCTGAACCCGAGTGATTCAAGCGTCTCCGCGAACCCGGCGCCTTCCATACGTACCAACTGTTTGAAGCTAATACCTCATGAATATAGTTATCTAAATCCTTTATGCGTCGAGGAGCCGCACAGGCACGAGGTAGTCGCCTTTACCGCCCAGCACGACCCGGTGACGCTTCTCCCCTACGCCCACCGCCGCCTCGAGGGTCCCACGCGCCTCGACGACGTCGCCCTCCACCGCCATCTCGGTGAACTTGCCCCTGAAGCTCAGAAGCTCGGTCACCGCGTGCCCCTGAGCCTCGGCGCCTTCCACACGGTATAGGCACGGCGTGTATATCGAGCCCCCGGCGTCGGTCACCTTGGCCCTAACGGTGACTGTTCCCAGCGGCCTGCTCGTCTCGTCTGCCTCATGATCCCTGATCAGACGCATGAAGTAGTCCCGACCATACACGAGGCCGTGGAGCACCTTAGCCTTCTCGATGTCTCTGAACGTCTCGAGGCTGAGGCCTGTATCGCCCCAACGTGCCTCAAGGACAGGTTTGATGGTGGAGTCGTCGTAATGGTTCACCCAGCTGAGTTCTTCTCTAAGGCGCTTCAGCGCCTCGTAGACCCTCCTGCCCTCTGATGCCCCGTAGACGTTTAGGTCGACGTCGGACTCCGGCCGCTGGAGACCGATGAGCAGGGAGCCGGAGACGCCGAAGCAGGCTTCAGGCACCCCGCTGGCGTCACGCAGAGCCTCCACGAACTTTGCCAAGGTCGCCTCGGGTTCTCCCCTTGGGTCCTCCATTATATGGGCCAGGCGCCCCACAGGCTTGTAGACCCGTCCAATCTTTTCCAGAGGCACGGTCTGGAGCACGAGGTTGAGCCCCTCGACCCTGTTGAGGTAGCCGGGGTGTTCCGCGGCTAACAGCTTGGTGGTCTCCTCTAGGTCGTACATCCGCCTGTACCTGACGCCGTCTCTCTCCCTCCCACCATCCGGGTCGGGCACGTAGCGCAGGGTGGCTATGACGCCGTCCGCGGGGTGGTGGAGCCCCTTGACGGCGAAGAACAGCCCGTCAACCGTCTCGATGTAGTCCCCCTCGAGGAAACGTGAAGCCGCGTCCAACTTGCCCCAGAATACTGGGCGGTAGCCAGCTTTTAAGGTGACGAAGCGCATTCAGGTTTGATGACGAGAGGAGCCGAGGCGGGGGACTACGTGGGGCGGTGCCACGCCCTTGCGGGGCTGCTGGAGGCGTCGGCGTACCCCAAACCCGGCAACGTCCACAGGCTGAGGGATGGCGTCGAGACGCGGTACGAGCACTTCCTCGCGGGCAGCGTCGCCACCGCGCCCGCGCTGAGGGACCTCGCCAGCCGGGCATACTACGCGTCCAGCGGAGGAGACTGGGGCGGCCTGGGGCTGGGGGAAGCAGTACTGCAGGCGGTGGAGGACATGCTGAAGTGGCAGAGGGGAGGCAACGTCCAGCTCGGTGTCGTGCTGCTCCACGCGCCCATAGCTGCCGCCGCAGGCGCAGCCTACGAGGAAGACGGGATGTCATCGA
>CAYPNN010000211.1:0-3998 GCA_964412065.1 uncultured Candidatus Bathyarchaeia archaeon | reverse complement strand
CTCCTGGACGAAGCCCAAGATAGCGTTCATGACGACGATGAATAGTATCACGTAGGTGTCGGTCATGGGCTCGCCCTCCTGGATGGATAGGTAGGCCGAGACTATGGCGGATATCACGAGTATGATGACGAGTATGCTGGTGAACTGCTCGAAGAGGAGGTGGTACCACTGCTGCTTCTTCTCCTCCTTGAGCTCGTTGGGTCCGTAAACTTCCAGCCTTCTACTGGCTTCCTCGTCTGTGATGCCTTCACGGCCTGTCTCGAGTGCTTTAAGAACGTTGTCTACCACGGTTGCATGCCAGTCAGTCTTCTCCAAGGTTCGCACCATACCACTCGATATATCCGGAATCTAATTCCCCAATGGGAATGTGTTATGACTTAAAACTTCTCCGCTAACATTATCAAGTTAAAATGGAATAAAGCGGCGCCGATGAGCGTCGCTTCTAGCCTATTAGTTCGAGGTATCTCCTCTGTCTGAGGATCAGAACCTTGACGCCTGCTTCCCTAAGCCTCTTCCTGAGCTCGGAGTCCGTTGTGCCGACGATCAGTTTCCTTTCCACGGCTGTGCGCAGGATGGAATCATCCACCGTCTCTTCATCCTCCGCCTCAACATCGAGCACCCCGCACCTCTCCGCGAGCTTCTCCGCGAAACCTAACTCATTGGCGAAAGAAGGCTTCGCACCCCGTTTCAGAAGCCGTATCTCTCTCAGGACGCTTCGGGTCACGTAGTACTCCGGTGGCTGGTTGAGCACACGCTCCGCCTCCTCAAAGATGTCGACGCCGAACCGTAATGGGATCATGAGGAAGTTGGTGTCAAAAAGGATCTTAGGAAGCAACTCAGCCACTCATGGTACCTACGCCGATCAGCCTCCACCTTCCGCTGATGCGTCTGCTGATGGCCACCCTGTCCCCAGGCTCGGCGCAGACAGGTATGCTAAGCTTCGTCTCCATCTCACTCTTCTTGACGTTCGTGACGTCTCCCATGGTCTTCGCCGTGCCTACGTTGAGGAGCAGCTTCTCCCCCTTCGCTATCTTCGCGACCTTCTCCCTCTCTCGGCTGCCGACGACGTTCTCGAATAGCTCGTAATCCAGCCGTAGCTCTTCAAGCACAGGTGGAAGGGTGCCTGGTTTTCCCACGAGGCTCCCTACGAGCCCGTCCGACTTTGTTATCGAGGGATCAAGCATCGTCCCTACGCCGGCCAGGCCCCCCGGTAGCGCCTCTTCGACGACTGTGTCTCCGACGTGGAGGCTCAGGATCTCGGTGAAGAGCGCCCTCATCCTGAGGCGGTTCTTCTGCCTCGTCGGCAGACCCGGCTTTATCTCGATCTCGTCACCGATCTCGAATCTACCCTGAGTGATGCTCCCCCCTATGACCCCGCCGACCATGTCGTCTATGGGGGTCCCGGGCTTGTTCACGTCGAAGCTCCTGATTATGTGCATCTTGGGGGACAGATCTGGGTCCCTTGTGGGCGTGGGGAGGTACTCCTGCATCGCCTGGATCAGGAGGTCTATGTTCACCATCTGCTGCGCGGAAACAGGTATGATCGGGGCTTCCTTCGCGACGCTGCCCTTGATGAACCCCTTTATCTCGTCATAGTTCTTCAGGGCCTTCTCCCTGCTCACTAGATCGATCTTGTTCTGTACGATGACCAGGTTCTTGAGCCCCACCGCCTCGATGGCCGCCAGGTGCTCTCGGGTTTGGGGCTGGGGGCACGGCTCGTTGGCTGCGATCACCAGTATGGCGCCGTCCATCACCGCGGCTCCGCTCAGCATCGTGGCCATGAGTATCTCGTGGCCCGGCGCGTCGACGAAGCTCACCCTGCGCTGCAGCTCTGCCTCCCCGCCGCACGACGGACACTTCTTTGTGACGCAGTAGCAGTGAGGCTCGTCGCAGTTGGTGCACTTGTAGATGGAGGCGTCGGCGTACCCCAGCTTTATTGTGATGCCTCGTTTAAGCTCCTCGCTGTGGCGGCTCGCCCAGGTGCCGGTGAGGGCCTGGACCAGCGTAGTCTTCCCGTGGTCAACGTGCCCGATGGTGCCTATGTTGATCTCAGGTTGTCTAGATAGCTTCGCGATGTCGGATCTCCCCGTTAAACCAGTGGATTCACTACGGAATCTCCTCTTAAATACATATCCCCAGCCCCAGGCGGCTTCTGTGTGTAACCGCGGCACCGATCCATTGATAAACAGTTAAAAGCCCTCTAAATGGATTTGAAATTATCAAGGTGGAAAGAGTGACGGAGGAAAAGGTCGCCGTGATGATCCCCCGGGAGCTGTATGAGAAGATCGAGGAGAAGATCGCTGGAACCAGCTTCACCAGCGTAGAGGAGTACGTCGTGCTCAAGCTGGAGAACGAGTTCCCCGACGAGACGGAGTACACGGAGGAAGAGGAACAGATAATCAGGGAGCGCCTCAGGCGCCTCGGCTACATAGAGTGACCTGTCATGCCGAGACCCCATGGCGGTAGACTGGTAGACAGGCTCACTCCACCATCGAAGAAAGCCGAGGCCGCGGAGGAGGCGTCCGAGCTCCCAGAGATGGAGGTCGGCTTCGAGCTGCGGCTGGACCTCGAGAACATTGCCTCCGGCCTCTACAGCCCGCTCACAGGACCCATGACGCAGAACGACTACCTGACCGTGTTGGCTAAGGGAAGGCTCTCCGACGACCTGCCGTGGACAATCCCCATCCTGTTGGACGTCACGGATGAGACGGCTAAGGGTTTCAGGGAGGGTGACTCGGCGGCTCTCGTCTGCGAAGATGAGCCTTTCGCGACGCTCGAAGTAGAGGAGAAGTATGGGTGGGACAAAGAGGCCCACTGCGAACGGGTGTACAAGACGACGGACCCGGCGCACCCCGGCGTCGCAAAGACGAACGGCATGAACGATACGCTGGTGGGCGGCCCGATAACGGTGTTCAACGAGTCTCCCGGCAAGTTCCCTCGGTACCGGCTCAAGCCGAGGGAGACCAGGTTCCTCTTCAAGGAGAAGGGCTGGCGAACCGTAGCCGGCTTCCAGACCCGGAACGCGCCCCACATAGGCCACGAGTACGTGCAGAAGACCGCCCTATCGTTCGTGGACGGCCTGTTCATCAACCCATTGATAGGTAAGAAGAAGGCGGGGGACTTCACCGACGAGGTGATCCTCGAGAGCTATGAGGCCCTCATCCAGAACTACTTCCTCAGGAACTCGGCGACACTCGTGACGCTGGAGATGGAGATGAGGTACGCCGGACCCAAGGAGGCGATCCACCACGCCATCGTCCGCAAGAACTACGGGTGCAGCCACTTCATAGTCGGCAGGGACCACGCCGGCGTCGGCGACTACTACGGCCCCTTCGAGGCCCAGGAGATCTTCGAGGACTACCCCGATCTGGGGGTGATGCCCATCTTCTTCAGGAACTTCTTCCACTGCAGGAAGTGCGGGGGGCCACAGAACGAGAAGATCTGCCCCCACGGCGAGGAGGACCACGTGAACTACAGGGGCACGGTCATGAGGCGGCTCCTCATGGAGGGCAAGAGGCCAGACGAGACCATGATGAGGCCCGAGGTCGTGGACGCCATCCTGAGGCACGGCAAACCCTTCGTCGAGTAGCGTATCTGCATAACCTTATCAGGCTCCGCCGCCACCTCTCTTCGATTAAATATGGCGTCAAAGATCAAGGCGGCGCACATCCTCGTGGAGAAGCATAGCCAGGCGTTGAAGGTACTGGAGGAGCTTGAGAGAGGAGCCGACTTCGGGAAGCTCGCGAAACAGTACAGCACATGTCCCTCGGGTAAGAGGGGGGGCGACCTAGGCTCCTTCGGCAGGGGCCAGATGGTGAAGGCCTTCGAGCAGGCGGCCTTCGCCCTGAACGTGGGGGAGACAACCAAGGAGCCTGTGAGGACCCAGTTCGGTTATCACATCATCAAGAGGCTCGGGTAGGGCCTCAGACCCAGGTTTCTCTTGTCGAGAAACGCTGTGAGGAGCATCCCCAGCTTCTCGGGCATCGTCCGCCCTATCT
>CAYPNN010000210.1:1813-4004 GCA_964412065.1 uncultured Candidatus Bathyarchaeia archaeon | reverse complement strand
CTACACGGGGGCACAAGAGGCTTCGACAAGGTGATATGGAAGCCACAAACTGCCGTCGACCCCGACTGCGCCCGGCTTGAGCTCCATTACCGCAGCGTGGACGGCGAGGAGGGCTACCCCGGTAACCTCGACGCCTGGGTGACCTACACCCTGAACGACGCCGGCGAGCTGAGGATAGACTACAGGGCGGAGACCGACAGGCCGACGGTCGTCAACCTCACCAACCACACGTACTTCAACCTCGCCTGCCGCGGCTCCGCGCTGGGCCACGAGCTGACGATCGACGCCGACTTGTTCACGCCAACAGACCTCGAGCTGATCCCGACAGGGGAAATGCGTGGCGTCGACGGGACGCCCATGGACTTCAGGAAGCCGCGGAGAGTGGGCGAGAGGATCGCCGAGCCCTACGAGCAGCTGATGCACGGGGGCGGCTACGACCACAACTACGCGCTGAACAAGGGAGGGCCCGCCGTGGCACTGCGCGACCCGGGCAGCGGCAGGGTTCTAGAGGTCTCGACCACTCAGCCCGGCGTCCAGCTCTACACGGGGAACTTCTTGGACGGCTCGGAGAGCGGCAGAGGGAGAGCCTACACGAGGCACGCGGGGCTATGCCTAGAGACACAGCACTTCCCCGACTCGCCAAACCAGCCTGGCTTCCCCTCCACGGTGCTGAGGCCGGGGGAAACCTATAGCCACCACACGGTGTTCAGGTTCTCCGCGAGGTGAGAGGATGGACGCGAGAGAAGAAACCATCAGAGCAGCTGAGGGCTACGCCGGGGACGGGTTCCTCTGTAGCGAGGCTGTGCTGCTGGCACTAAGCGAGTCCATGGGGGTAGAGTCCGAGCTTATACCGAGGATCGCCACAGGGTTCGCCGCCGGGGTAGCCCGCACCGGAAACGTGTGCGGCGCACTCTCCGGCGCCGTCATGGGGCTCGGGCTCAGGTACGGGAGGGACACGCCGGAGACGCAGCCGGGCAGGAGGCCTTACTGGTACAGCAGAATGCTCGCAGAGGCCTTCGAGGAGGCTCATGGGTCGGTGACGTGCCCCGGCGTCCTCGGCCTGGACATCGACGACCCCGACGACTACAGGAGATACACAGAGGAGGATATGTGGGCGACGAAGTGCCGGAGAGTAATCAAGACAGCGACGGGACTAGCCTACGATCTTTTACAAGAAGAAAAATAGATTAAAATGGGGTTACTCGGTGGGCGCGTAGTAGCATCTCTTGGGGGAGTGTATCCTGCCCTCCTTCTTGAGGACGTTGATGGCCTTGGACACTTCCTTGCTCTCCATCCCGATGGCCTTGGCCACGTCGCCGGGGCGCACAGGCTTCCCCGCGTCCCTCATGGCTTGAAGCACCTTGTCTGCGTTTTCGCTCATTTCACAGTCTCACAACTTCCGGTTGAATGACCGTAATTAAACCTTATCGGCTGAGGACCTCTAGAGCCTCTAGGGCTCCTCGGGCGCGTTGGGGGAAGGAACCTTGTCCCCCGGCGGCTCAACCGGCCAGAACCTGCTCATCCCGAGGTACTCCTGCTGCCTGTCCCCCGGCCAGTCGTCCATGCGGCTGAGGTTGCTCAGGCGGTCTGCGAACTTCACCATCACGGCCTTCCTGGTCTTGAGGTGGGGGAAATAGTACCCCGTCTCCCAGTCTCCCTGCTGGGTGAGCTCCTTCACCAGATCGGCGATGGGCTTGTTGAACTCCCTGATGAGGTCCCCGTAGGATGTGTCCGTGTCCTCGATGACGTCGTGGAGTATCCCCGCGCAGAGGATCTCCTCGTCGTCTGTCACGTCCTTCAGTATGCTGTGGACCTGGACTATGTGGGCGAAGAAGTAGGGCCTCCCCTGGTCGTCGAGCTGGCCCTTGTGCTTCTCGCTGGCGAACTCCAGCGCCTTGTCTACCAGCCTTCTCATGCCAATCAGGTAGATCATGGTCTTGGCATGATAATAGCTTTACACGATCAAATCGAATGTTATGGCTGTGGCTCGCATCGTGACCGTCTTCGAGGACGCGGAGAACGGGGTAAGGGTGAGGACCGGGCTGATGCCGGGGGACGTCGGCCAGATAACCTACCTCCACGGCGTCGTCTACGGCGAGGAATACGGTCTGGACACCACGTTCGAGGCGTACGTGGCGAAACCCATGGCCGAGTTCGCGTTGAGTCAGGGCAATCCACGTCAGAGGATATG
>CAYPNN010000210.1:0-1803 GCA_964412065.1 uncultured Candidatus Bathyarchaeia archaeon | reverse complement strand
AGAGGGACGGCGTAGTATGCGGAAGCGCGGCCGTCGTGGAGCACAGCCGGGAGGAGGCCCAGTTCAGGTGGCTGATCCTGTCCAGGGAGGCTCGCGGCGTCGGGCTCGGGCGGCGGCTCGTCGAGTGGGCGCTTGAGTTCTGTAGAGCCCAGGGCTACCGCTCGGTGTTTCTCTGGACGTTCAGCGAGCTGGAGGCTGCAGCCCACCTTTACAGGTCGCACGGGTTCAAGCTCACTGAGGAGAAGACCCACGTTACATGGGGCCGAGAGCTCACGGAGCAGCGATACGATCTACGTATTTCGTAGCAAGACTTGGTCACATTGGACGATTTGGCTCCCTGCATTAATACATAAAAGGGGAGGTCTCTCGGAGGTTTACGTTTCTCGTGCCGAGGAGGGGCGTCACATGGATTTCCAGGGGAATAATGATAGAAAGTTTTAATCCTTAATGATGACAAAATCTATCCGCTAAGGAGTATACGACCAATGAAACTAAAGGTAATTCAAGTAGTTTTCATCGTGACGCTAATAAGCCTAGCGACAGTGACGCCGCTGGCGTACGCGGAGGACAGGGAGGAGCTGTCCTTCGAGATGTGGACCCTCGACTGGGACACCATCTCCGTCGACGCCGGCGACGTGATAGAACAGATGCTCAGAGACATAGGCATAAGGATGAAAGCCATCCCCATCAGTGACGAGGTCCTCTACGACAACTTGGACCTGGAGCACACATACGAGGTCTACGAGATGAGCCACGGGTACGCCCCGTACCCCGGCCACCTGTACGACAGGTTCCACTCCGACCAGATCATGGACTACGGCGGCAACAACCCCGGCTGGAGTAATACCGACTTCGACGCTCTCATCGACCAGGCGAACGCTGATACCGACTTCGACACCAGGAAGGAGCTGCTCTGGGAGGCGCAGGAGCTCCTCGCGGAGGAACTGCCCTACATCCCGCTGTTCACCTCAGACGATGTCCACGCCATCAGGAAGGAGTGGACCGGCTACGTCTGCATGCCCGGAGGCATATTCAACTGGTATAACCGGCTCACCACCATCAACCTGCAGCGCGAGGACATGGAGTACGGCGCGGACTTCGTGATGGCGTACCCGTCCTACATCAGGTACTACAACCCCATCATGGGGACGGACGGCAGATCGGCACTCGTGGTGTCCATGGTGTACGACGACCTAGTCTCCTACGACGCGGACATGAACATCGCGCCTTGGCTGGCGAAGAGCTGGACCGTCTCCGAGGACGGTCTCACTGTGACCTTCAACCTCGTGGAGAACGCCAAGTGGCACGACGACGAGCCTTTGACAGCTGAAGACGTGAAGTTCACCATCGACTACTACATTGACAACGAGGTCCCCTACGACACCGCCCTCATGAGCCGCATAGACTCCGTCGAGACCGACGGCGACTACACGGTCATAGTCCACATGAAGGAGCCCTACGCGTGGGTCCTCGAAGACTTCGAGGACGTCCCCATCATACCCGAGCACATCTGGAACGACAAGGAATGGGACTGGCCAGTACACCCAGACATGATGCCCATCGGCTCTGGGCCCTTCAAATGGGACAGCTACGTTGACGGCGAGTGGATCAAGCTGGTGGCCAACGAGGACTTCTGGATGGAGGGCAAGCCCCACCTAGGAACCTACACAGTGAGAGTGATCTCCGAGTCCTCGGCCCCGGTACCTAGCCATATCCACCGGCGAAGCCGACTCTGAGCGGTACGAGCTAGACACAGGGTTCATCGAGACCACGTCTGCCGACCCGAACTTGGCGCCCCTGGAG
>CAYPNN010000209.1:2454-4017 GCA_964412065.1 uncultured Candidatus Bathyarchaeia archaeon | reverse complement strand
CAACTACACTGAGGGCTCTAACGACGACAGGTTCTGGAAGGTTGCCCCCTCGATGCACACCGCATAGACGGCGTCGCCGGCATTGACGCGAATCGGATGTTTTTACGCCTGTCCCTTGGCCTCTTGGGCCTCATCTTCGTCCTTCTTGAAGAGCCAGCTCCAGTCCCCACGTAGCGCGCGACCACTCGGAACCAGCATGAAGGAGTTCATGGGTCGCCTGAGCTTTTCCCTGTCCTTCATGGCTACGGCGCGCATCTTGAACGCGGAGACCACGATGACGAGGCATGAAGCAGCTAAAAACAGGGCCTCCAGCAGCATATCCACCACATCCGATACATTACATGCAGATAAAGATAACCCGTCACGGATCTATACCTGGCAAAGACTATCCGTTAGATCATTACAGAGGATACGCCGCGATGCGTGCATCCCCACATTCAACTGAATTTAAATAAAAAAAAAGTTTTTAGGTGATTTACGGATACCTCGATTCCCAGAAAAAAACGCTTATAATAAGTAACCAATTATAAGGGAAATGCCAAGTCGTCGATTCAAATTGAAAGGTTCTGAGAAACCCGAACCTGCGGTATAGAGGAGCGTCTGAGAACAGGGTAAAGCCTTTACGGCTCTCCCCATGTCATATCTGACATGGTCGTCGAGGCCACGCTCTGTGAGATCATCGACGGGGGCAGGCTGCTCCTGCAGCGTAAGTCGGCGGGGAGGTTCGGGGAGGGGAAGTGGAATGGACCCGGAGGCAAGGTCCAGCCAGGCGAGACGCCGCCGGAGTGCGTGGTACGGGAGGTGTGGGAGGAGACGGGGCTCACCGTGTCTGATCTCACGGAGCGGGGCGTCGTCGACTTCTACTTCGGGGAGAAGCCTGAGCCCGACTGGGTTGTCCACATATACACGACCTCGACGTTCAGCGGCGAGCCCAGGGAGAGCGACGAGGGCGAGCTCAGGTGGTGGAGCCTAGACGAGATACCCTACGGCGAGATGTGGATGGACGACGCATACTGGCTGCCCGTGCTGCTCCAGGGCAAACGCTTCAGAGGCGTCTTCGTCTACGACGTAGACGGCACCCGGCTCAAGAGGCACCGCCTGGACGTCACGGAGTAAACCATTTACACATAGACGGCTATCCCTTGGTTGAGGTATAGACATGCCCTACATTACCCAGGAGGAGAGGCCCCAGTACGACGAGGTGCTGGAGGAGCTCATCGGGCTGCTCAAGGAGAAGCCGCCTGAGAGCGTGGACGGACACCTGAACTACGTGGTTACCCGTGTCATAAAGGAGGTCTACCCGCTAAGGTACTACCACATCAACAAGGCCATGGGGGTGCTTGAGTGCATACAGCACGAGTTCTACCGCCGCGTAGCGGCGCCCTACGAGGACACCAAGATAGAGCAGAACGGCGACGTCTAGCCCCCTTTTTTATCGTCTTCCCGGCAGCAGGATGTCACCGTTTCATTGAGGATCACCTACTATGGAGTCCCAAGTTGTTTGCATCTTCCAGTCAATTTTACCGGTAAAATTAAGGACTAGACTTCATCCTCTATGTTGAA
>CAYPNN010000209.1:0-2444 GCA_964412065.1 uncultured Candidatus Bathyarchaeia archaeon | reverse complement strand
GGAGATGTCACAGCAGAAACGGGTGATAATCTGCACCGGCGCCCCCGGCAACGGAAGGGACGAGATACTCAACGAGCTGGGCGAGATCGCCAGCTTCGGGTACCACCACCTCTTCCAGTACATCGTCGAGGAGGCGCATCTGGACGGAACCAACCTCAACAAGATCAACATCCTAGACTTCTACGACAGCCAGCCCGAGAAGATGGAGGACTACCGCAAGCAGGCCATAGGGAAGATAGTGGCCGAGATCGACAGGAAGGGCGGCGTCCACATCGTCAGCACCCCCTACCACTTCGAGTGGAAGGGCAACAGGTTCCAGGGCCTCACCGACGAGGACGTGCGGCTCCTCAGCCCAGACCTCTTCATAATCATCTTCGACGACTTCGTCAGGGTCAGGGACAGGCTGGGCAGGGACACCCAGTGGCAGGACCACAAGTACACGCTGGGCGAGATCGCCAACTGGCGCCGCGAGGAGGTGAACGGCATCTACCGCCTCGCCGAGGCCTTCAAGCCGCGGAAGGAGATACAGCTCGTCGCCTACGAGAACGGCCCCAGACTCCTCCGCGACCTCGTCTACAAGCCGGGGAAGGAGACCGTGTACCTCAGCCACCCCATCACAGGGGAGGGCCCCGAGTTCTTCAGGCAGATCACCAGGTTCCTGGAGAGCCTCAGCGAGTACTACGTCATCTACGACCCCTACCTCATCAAGGACTGGGACGTAGTGGAGCAGTGGAGGGACGCCGTCAACGAGACCATCGACGCCGACCAGGAGATGCCCGAGACCTTCACGTTCCGCATGACCTATAGGGACGGTCCCCTGGAGTCAGAGTTCGACATCAGGGAGGTGGAGACAGCCATCAAGAACCTCAGGTTCCAGATCATAGACAGCGACTACAAGATCATCGAGAACAGCGACATGACGGTGGTCTACCACCCCAGGAACAGCATCTCGGCGGGAGTCATGTGCGAGATGGTGTACGCCAAGAGCCTGGCGAAGCTGGTGTACGCCTACTACCCCTACGAGCCGAGCCCCTTCTTCGAGTGGTACGCCACCCGCATCTTCACCGACCCAGACGAGATGAGGGACTTCCTCATAAAAGAGTCAAAGATGACGGGGCAAAGACCCCTAGACTTCTTCAGCCAGCCGCCTCCGAAGGACTAGAATCTAACATTTTGTAGACGAAGGCGACATCGACCGTTGACATGTTTGGTCTCGAAGGGCGTCAAGGCTTCACTCCCGCGCAGAGGATGTAGCCGATGTATTTGCTGGCGACCCTGTCCCTGAGAAGCACGCTCTTCCCTCTGCTGATCTTGCCGAAGCGTCTACGTATCTTGCCGCTCCTGAGGGCCAGGACCAGCATCTCCAAGAGGATGCCCAGGAGCCTGCCCCAGCCGCCGACCTCATCGATCATGCTCAGCGACTCGGCCTGCCTCATGTAGTTGGGGTGCTCCTCGACGACGGTGTCCGTGAACCCGGCGGCGGTGAACGCCCCCCTCCAGGCGGAGGGGCTCCTCAGCGTGAACGGCAGGTCAGTGAGCTCCCTGAAGACCCGTTCACCGTAGTCGACCCGCTCCACCGCCTCCGGTGGGACGCGGTCGGCCCTGTACATCTCGTTGACGCCTAGGCGTCCTCCCCGCCTGAGGACCCTGTGGAACTCGGGGAACGCCCTCGCGGGGTCGAGGAACTGTGAGGTGAACACCGTGAGCACCGCGTCGAAGCCGCCGTCTGGGAACTCTAAGCTATATGCGTCGCCGAGCCGAAATTGGACGCGGTCGGTGAGCCGGAGACCCGCGGCACGCTTCCGGGCGTACATTATCATGCGCTCGGCTATGTCTACCCCGACGACTCTGCACCCGTACTTCTCGGCGAGGTAGCACGAGTTGCCCCCCGTCCCGCAACCCACGTCCAGCGCCACAGCGTCCTCGTCGATGCGGCAGAGCTCCGCCAACCTGTCCATGCTCGCCGCCCCGCCGATGTTGAAGAACGGGACACCCATGTACCCCATGAAGTCGTAGTACCCCAGCTCCTCGATCTCCTTCACGGTGAGGGAACGCTTCTCCACGGCTCGTCGAGAATAGCTCTGGCAGCCGATTATATAATGATGAGCGGGCTCACGGGATGAAAGGAGGGGAGAGTCGGCGTCCGGAGCGTATGTAGCCAAGCGTCGCCGCCGCGACGAGGACCCCCACGAACAGGAACCCTGCGGGTACGGGGATTCCCCCTCCGCCGGTCTCCTCGGGCTCGCTCGGCTCCACGGCGGCCTCGACCCTCTGATATATCAACGAGAGCTCGGTGTCCGCCTCCAGCTCCAGGGTTCTCGAAGGCTCCGTCTCGCCGTCGCCCCACCACTGGAAGCTGTACTCGACGCCCTCGACCGTCACCGTCTCAGGCGCCGTCAACGTGTGCTCCCCCGCCATCAGCGTCTCTGAGTAGGGCGTCTCGG
>CAYPNN010000208.1:2714-4027 GCA_964412065.1 uncultured Candidatus Bathyarchaeia archaeon | reverse complement strand
CGACGAGGTCGTCTTCGTGCTTTTCAGCGAGGGAGACTACGAGACATACTCGAGGGCCTTGACGGAGCTATGGTAGAGGTTTAAATTCGGCGCGGGTTTAGTGGTGTAAACCGGAGAGTGCTGACTTGGGCGAGGACAAGCTTAATAGATCCATTGTCACGCTGGGCGCGGTGCAGCTCATAGAGTCTCTGGCCGTGGCGCTCCCGTTATCGTTTTTCCCCAACTACGTCGTGGAGCTTGGCGCGTCCGTCGCCAGCATAGGGCTGTTCACCAGCAGCTTCATGATCGCGTTCGCGGTGCTGAGCCCGAAGATGGGCAGCCTCACGGACAGGTACGGCAGGAAGAGGCTGATGATGTTCGGCGTCGCCTCAGACGTGGTCCTAGGGGTGCTGACGGGGCTCGTGCCCAGCTGGGAGTGGCTGCTGGCTATAAGGGTGCTCAACGGAGCGGTCTCCAGCGCGGCCATGCTGGCCTCCGAGACCCTTCTCATCGACATCGTGGACCCCAGACGCAGGGGCGAGGCTATGGGGTTCATCATGTCCATGAACATGATAGGAAGGAACCTGGGGCCCATGCTGGGCGGGGGCATACAGTGGCTCGCCGTGGGCAGCGGGTTCAGCGTCCTGATGAGCTACAGGATACCCTACTTCGTGGACTCGCTCCTCGCCGTGGTAGCCCTCGTCATGGTTTGGCTGCTGATCAGGGAGCCAGAGCAGCGGACCGCGCTGAGGAGAGGCGTTGAAACTGGTGAGGCGCCTAGGGTCGTTTTCACGACGCCCCTCAAGATACTCATGGTAAACAGCTTCGTGAGCGGCATAGGCGTCGGTTTCATCATGCCGATAATGGTGCTATTCTACACGGACCGCTTCGGCATGAGCCCCGTGGGGATAGGGACCATAATCACCGTAAGCGGCTTCATCGGGCTCCTAGCCAGCTACGTGGCGGGGAGGTTCGCGGACAAGGTAGGGAGGAAGCCCCTCATAGGGCTCGGCAACTACGTCTCCCGGACCGCGGGCGGTTTACTGCCTTTCACGCAGAGCATAACCCAGGCTGGGGTAGTCGTCAGCGTCAGGAGCCTAGGCTTCAACGTCAGCATGCCGGCGTTCAGGGCTCTGAGGGCGGACCTCGTGGCACCCGAGGTGAGGGGGCGGATGTTCGGACTCTTCGGCACGGCGTTCACGACGGGCAGCGTCATCGGGCCCATCATCGGGACATGGATCTACAGCACATACAGGTTCACCACTTTCAACGTCCTGGGCCTGAACGTGCCTGGGTACGGCATACCGTTCATCATTGAATCCGTGCTGGGGCTT
>CAYPNN010000208.1:0-2704 GCA_964412065.1 uncultured Candidatus Bathyarchaeia archaeon | reverse complement strand
GAGGAGCGGGCTCCACAGTTCAGCAGGACACTTCACGGCTAGGGCCTCCATACACCCCTCATCACCTGGGGCTTGTATCCTTCGAACCCGCCGGGGCTGAAGCCCAGCGTCTTCTCCTGCTCCGCCGACTTGTACGCGGCCATCATGAGCCTAGTGACGAGTAGCCCATCCAACCAGTTCTCGCGGGGCATCACGCCCTCCCTGAAGCACTCAACCATGTGCCTGTTCTCGTGCTGGTAACCGTAGGCGACGGCCTCGTCGGGGATAACAGGCATCAAGCCCTGCTCGGCGCCCTGCTTCTCCACGAACTCCTCGCTGGGCGGCACCTCCACGTTCCTGCTGAAGAAGACGCTCAGCTCCTGGCTGAGGCTGTTTATGGCGAGGCTGTACTCTGGGCCCAGGGCTTCGAGGCTGAGCCTGAGGCCGGGCCCAACGTAGTTCCAGCTGGTCTTCGCCTCGGAGAGGAGGAGCTGTCCTTCGTCGTCCTCGTAGGCTATGTTCACGGAGGCGTAGTCCTCGGCGGGGGCCTCACGGTAGTCTACGCCGTGGGTCTCCCTGAGCTGGGACAGGTACGGCTCCCGGGTCCACTTGAGGGACGCCGTCGTGGCCTGCACCTTGAGGGGCTTCAGGCTGGTCTTGGGCTCCTCCGGGTCTGTCAGCAGGTATCTGTCGGCCTCGATGCTGTGGCAGCTCATGTCGAGGAGGACGCCCCCGCCGCTCAGCCGGGGGTCCCAGAACCAGCCGTTGTGGGGGCCTCCGTGCTCCTCCGCCGCCCGGGCGAGGTACGGCCGGCCCGTGTTGGCGGCGCCGTGCCTCCACACCGCCTCCTTCCCCTTCACGACAGATGGGGCGAAGACCTGGTTCTCAAGGTAGCCGTGGAGTAGCCCCGTGCCCTCCATGAGCCTCATCATCTCGTCCGCCTCGTCCACGGTCCTCGCCAGAGGCTTCTCGCAGGCGACGCCCACTAGATCGTTCCGGCCCTGCTTGGCCTCCTCGGCCACCGCCTCTATGGTCTCTACCCGTTTGAAGTTGGGCGTCATGACCCAGACCGCGTCCACGAGAGGGTCCTCCAGCATCTCGTGGAGTTCGGTGTACACGGCTGGCCTACCCAGACCGAGGGCCTCGGTGTAGGAGGCGAGTCCCCTGGCCGACTGTTCCCTGTGGTTGTAGATGGCCTTGATGTCGGCGCCGCGCACCCCCGTCCAGGACGCAGCCATGAAGCGCGCGATGAACCCCGATCCGATGAACCCTACGCCGAGTCTATCCAAGATACGTCACATCTATGATTCGCCCTCATGAGTGATATGTTTTTCACGCTCCCCCGGCGGGGGAGGCCCACTGTGTTACTTGGGGCAGTTTTATTGAGGTTAACAATCGTGAGGGCTAAAGCTGTATCACGTGGTCCATCTTCGAGCCGAGGCGCGTCATGAGGGTCCTCTCGCGCCGGGATACACCGGTGCCAAGGTCGTCGCCAAGCTCGGAGCCCATGCAGCCCGTGAGCACTACGGTGTCTACCTCCCTGACGGCGTCCCAGAGGGTCTGCAGGGTGCCCCTCTGCAGGTGAAGGTGGACGTCGTTTATGAAGAGGGCGTCCGTCGAGCCGTTGAACTGTTCCAGCAGGGCCTCCGTTATGCTGCGGTTGTACTCGGCGAGCCTGATGAGCTCCTCGGGGGTCTCGGCGGTGATCCTCGGGGCCTTCATGAGCTTGCTGCTCAACACCCTGACCATCGGGGAGTCGCCGTCGTACAGGCGGCCGCCGACGTCGGCTCCGTCCTTGGCGCGAAGCGAGGGCGAGAAGTCGATGACCGTGATGAGCCCCTTCGCCTCATCTATGGCTTCCTTTAGGAGCCTCCTAGCGTACTCGATCTTAGCCGAGCCCACGTCCCCCGTGATCATGGTCTTCCTGCCCTTGAGGTCCGAGAAGGAGTACTCCATGCATCTACACCCTGTTTCAGAGCCTGCGGCGTCATTTCATCAGGGGAACGTGTCAACCTTCTCCCTACGCTGGAACCTGGTTCAGGTTCATCGGGTCGACGAGGCATCCTCTCAGCCGGGCGCCGCTCAGCTCCCCCCTGTGTTTCAGTTCGTAACTCATTTAAGATTTAGGCCCCAGAGGCTGGTTGGATGCGCCACGTTTAAGGGGCGCCGACTGTCTGACACGATCGTGTCTGGAAAGAGATTCCTCCCATTTCTCGTGTTTGCGGCGCTTGCCCTGGTCGTCTCTCTCGTTTACGCGCATACCCCTCTGGAGGCTGAGGGAATGGAGAGCATGGAGTCAGCCTACGTCATCCCCGCTCCGTCTAAGTCGTGGACGCTCTACGAGGAGCTCCATGGCCCGGGGGAGCCCCACTACTACAGAGTGGATCTTGGTGAGGGGGAGAGGCTAGTCGTCAGCCTCTTCGTGCCAGTGGGTGAGGCATCGTCGTTCACACCGAGCCTGGCGGTGATGGGGCCCGACATAGGCGGCGGCGAGGCTCCTGATTGGTTGGAGGTCCCCGAGGGGTACGGCTTGGAGCTGGTCGAGGGAAACAGGTCGAAGGGGCCGGAGTATGAGCCCTTCACGCCTGCGAGCTACGTCTATCTGGCGGCGTACCGCCACGAGCCGATTGTGCCCGCGACTTACTACTTCGCCGTCTACGAGCCTGAGGAAGGGGGGAGGTACGGGCTGGCGGTGGGCTACGTCGAGGAGTTCACCGCCCTGGAG
>CAYPNN010000207.1:0-4028 GCA_964412065.1 uncultured Candidatus Bathyarchaeia archaeon | reverse complement strand
GACAAATACCGTAACCAATTTAACATCATGGATTCGAGCCCCAACCCCCGCGCCACCGATGTTGTCCTCCGCCGCGTGCACACTCGCGAGTTCCTCGTTACATGAAGCTCAGGAAATTGCATTTAGTTTCTTGTTTGAATTAGTCATATAGTTATCAAGTGCGCGCACATTTCAATTGAGGGTTTAATATGAGGTTTAAAGCAGGAAAAGAAAAACCCAGATTCTCACTTGCACGCAAGGACGAGTCAATGGTAGAGCTTGTGAGAAAAACCGACCATAAAACGTTAGCCGTCTGGGCAGTTGACTGCGTCGAGCGTGTCATGCCATACTTTGAGGAAAAATATCCCGAAGACCATCGCCCTCGAAAAGCCATCGAAGCACTCCGGGCATGGATAGATACAGGGGTGTTTAGGATGGCTGACATACGCGGGGCTGCGCTCGCGTCTCATGCTGCTGCCCGTGAAGTGGGAGAGGATAATCCTGCTCGCTCTGCTGCCCGTGCCGCGGGTCAAGCGGTGGCGACCGCACATGTTCCCACTCATTCCATCGGTGCCGCAAACTATGCCCTACAGGCTATCCACAGAGCCACCGACTCTGATGCCGATGCCGCCGTAGCCAAAGAACGAGATTGGCAGATCCAACACTTACTCAAGTTAGGAGGAAAACCAGCCTCGGAGTAGGAAAATACTAAGGGTTCGCAATTTTTCTGCCTAAATCATAGGCTTTCTGTAATAGTTTTCCGTTGGTTTGAACATCCCCGGCCTTACCGGCGCTACCGTAGACCATTCCCACGAGATCTGCTTTGACGTAAGCACATATATCCTGGAAGGAGCGCAATGCGTTGATTCCCCCTGAAACGAACACGTCCTCGTCTTCATAGGTCAGGATCACACCGACGTCCTTCCCGGTGAGCGCGTAGCGGCCTTCATCGTGTACTGCGTATGTTCGATCGATGAATAGCTTCATCTGCGCGGATACGTTGAACCAGTAGACCGGGGTCGCGAATATGATTCCCTGTGCGTCCTCGATTTTTTGGTACAGTGGCTGCATATCGTCTTTGATCACACACCCCGCCTCGGGTGTAGTTCTGCATGCGTCACACGCGTTACAGGGAGCGATCTTTAGTGTTCCTATTGGCACTACATCCGCTTCGCCGCCTGCGGCGTTGACTCCTTCAGCGGCTTTTAATGCTAGGATAGTACTGTTACTGTTGTCACGTGGGCTCGCTGTTAAGATCAAAACGCGTTTAGGCGGTTTCATGTCAAGATCTTGCATTAATATTGTATTTCAGCTTTATTTCTAAAATGAAATAATCACACCGTCTTGAAGGTGTACCTGCTCGAAGATTCAAGTGCTCGAACCCCATCACCCGCAACATTGATTTCTCGTGTCATGTTACTTGGTATAACGAAAAAAAATTGTTGAAATCACCGCTCTAGGTAGGGTTAAAAGCCCACTAACGGCACTGTTAGTTAATCAGCGAGCTCAATTACAGTGCAGCTTTCATCGACGTACCAGTCGTCTTCATTCTCTTTGACCTGGTTGCCCATGATCGAGATAATAGATGCACCGGCGTCTCCCGCGTCCAGGGGGGAGAACCCGCGGCTGAACGATCCCTCGTCATACGGTTTGACGGATACTCCGACCTCGTTTCCGGCAACTATGTTACCTGTGAGTAGGATGTCCCTCGCGTTGACGCAGTCAACACCAGAGCCCCCGTTACCCACGATGGTGTTGTTCACCAGCGCCACGCCGCTGCAGTCCTCCAGCTTCACCCCGTGCCTCCACCCCTCGGCGTAGGGCTCAGGCTGGTGAGGGTGACTCGGGTACAGCGACGTGGGGCGCCCCTCCTCGTCCAGCAGCTCCCCGGTGAGCAGCCCGTTGCCGACGATATAGTTCCCCTCGATGACTATGTTCGCGCCCCAGCTGTTGTACTCCACGTTGATCCCCGCCTGGCCGGTGCCGTTCACGATGTTCCCCCTAACCATCGTGGGCTCCACGGCTCCCCTGTAGTCCTCGAAGTCGACGGCGTCCTCGACGTTCAGCTCGAAGAGGTTCTCGTATACGTCGAGGCGGACAGCCGAGTCCCCCTCCCGGTTCATTATCATCAGCGCGTGGGGGAAGTTGTGCCTGAAGACGTTGTTGTGGATCGCCGCCCCGTGGCTGTCCAGCCCCATCACCGCGTTGTGCTGGTCGTTCGCCTCGAACACGTTGAACGAGACGTCCAGGTCCGAACCCCCGTCCACCACCATCCCCACCGAGTTGTTGACCACCATGTTGCCGGTGAAGCGGAGGCCGTGGACCCCCTGCACGAGGACAGCCGGGTCCTCCCAGACGTAGTGGTCACGGAAGACGTTCCCGGTCAGCGAGACGTTCACGCAGTCGACGACGTGTATCCTCGAGTCCTCGAACAGGCACCCGGCGACGCTGACGCCGCTGAAACCATGCAGCCTGAGCGTGCAGTTGCTGAAGGACTGATATGAGACGTCACCCGTTACGCTGATCTCCTCGCCCTCGTGGCTCTCGACGAAACCCGTCAACGAAAACGCCGACGGAAGATCGAGCTCAGGCGGCTCCGGTATCGCTGATTCAACGGGAGCCTCTCCAACGTCAGAGCCTCCGGGGTCATAACTGAGAATGATGATCAGAGCTGCGACGATGACTGCTATTACACCCGCGTGCCGAGGCTTCATTCCGTCAACAAGCCTGAACGCCTGATATTAATGAGATATGAGCCACAAAATCATATCACACACGCTGCCACGCCGATTTACAGCGTTTATTGGATACCAGTAGAGCCTAGAAACGGTTTGAAAGTCTACTTCTCCTTTTCGAGAATGTGGGAGTCTCTCATCTTCTTGAGACTCTCAGAGATCGAGCGCTTCTCCTTAAGCCGGTCAGACATATACTTGAACCAGTTATCGGCGTGGAACCTCTCACCCATGACGTCCACGATGTCCAGCTCATCGGGGAACAGGACCGCGCACTTGGACGCCTTAATCTCCTTGAGACCCATTTCAGACAGCTCAGTTACAGCATAAAGGGTGTCTTAAGAACATCGTGGAAAGACGATGCATAGCCTGGATCTGCATCGTGGAACCATTTTACGGGATGTATAAACAGGTATTCGCCTATACCAGGGTCAGGGACAGTGTCTCCGCGGCTGCGAAGGCCGACGCCGACGGCTAGACGAAAACCTAGAGCCGAGTAGATGCAATCAGTGACCTAAAAAGATTAAATCACTACTTCTTGAGAATGTTCGGGTCTCTCATCTTGTCGAGACCCTCAGAGATCGAGCGCTTCTCCTTGAGCCGATCAGACATATACTTGAACCAGTTACCCGCATGAAACCTCTCACCGACGACGTCCACGATTTCCAGTTCATCCGGGAAGAGTACAGCGTCCTTAGACGCGGTGACTTGATTAGACATCCTTTTCATCACCTGCAGATAACTCACGCAGGTTGTATCTAAAGAACATCATGGAACGATCGTTTCAGATTTTTTTCATGTGAATACGCTTAAAAAAGGGTTTTTTACGCCGTTGTTCCATATCATTAATACTTATTATCCGAAAAAAAGGTGCAGACGGGTCTTAGACGATGGGGGAGAGGGAGGCTAAGCGTTTCCGCGGCGGCGAGGAATGGCGCAGATGGCTGCACATGAACCACGACGAGATGAACGAGGCGTGGGAGGTCATACAGAAGGCGGGGTCGCCCAACGAGGGCCTCGGGTACGAGGAGTCCGTCGACGAGGCCACGTGCTTCGGCTGGATAGACGGCAAGATGAGGAGGCTCAACGACCACGAGTTCACCCAGCGCTTCAGCCCCAGGAGGCCGCGGAGCGTCTGGAGCCGCAGTAACCGGGACCGGGCGGAGAGGCTCATCGAGGACGGCAGGATGACAGAGGCAGGGCTCAGTGCGGTCATGGAGGCCAAGAGAAACGGCAGATGGGAGAAGGCTTACACGTCCAGGGAGGCCCCCGACACGCCGGGCGACCTGCTGGAGGCGCTAGTGGAGAGCCCCGAGG